>JAQXTL010000003.1 GCA_029219465.1 Methanobacteriaceae archaeon
TATCATCTTTTAAAACCATGAATAAAACAACCATAAATATTAATATCTATAATAAACGATTGTACTTCATAGTATATAAAATTAAAGAAAAATAAAACAATTAAAATTAGAAAAAATTGTGACTTCGTGTCACATCCTCAAAATTAAAAAAAAAGATTAATGATTAAATAAATCATTAGCAATATGGCGAGCTTCAGATATTGTAAGAGGATAATCCTCAATTGAATCAAAATGATCTTCTTTATCTAAAATCTCAAATAAATGTGCAACTCTTGGAAGTCTTAAATTTGCATTTCTGATTAATCCTATGTCTGAAAATACTTCTTTTGCAGTTCCACTTTTGATTATTTCACCGGAATTTATTACATAAACCTTATTTGAATAAATTGGCACCAAATCAACATCATGAGTTGAAATTATAATGGTCATTCCTTCGTTATTAAGTTCATATAATAATTTAAGTATATTTGATGCTCCTTTTGGATCAAGACCTGCAGTAGGTTCATCTAAAACCATTATTTCAGGTTTCATTGCTAATATTCCTGCAATTGCAACCTTTTTCTTTTGACCTCCACTTAAGTGATGAGGTGCTTTTCTCTCATATCCTTCCATTCCAACTTTTTTTAGAGCTTCACTTACTCTTTTTTGAGTTTCACTTTGTGATAAACCAAGGTTTAATGGTCCAAAGGCGACATCTTCTTCTACTGTTGGAGCAAATAGCTGATCATCTGGATTTTGAAAAACAATACCAACTTTTTGTCTGAATTTAAGTAAGCTTTTTTTATCGTATTCAAGCTCTTCACCATCTATTAATATTCTACCTGAATCTGGCTTATAAATACCATTGAAGTGCAAAAATAATGTTGATTTTCCAGCACCATTTTCTCCAAGAAGTGCTACCATTTCTCCTTTTTCAACTTCAAAATCAATATTATTAAGAGCTTTTGTTCCATCATCATATGAATAGCTAATATTTTGCGCCTTTAACATCGAAATCACCTTTAGATTTATAAACCGGTAAATATCCACTGTAACCTCTTGAATCAAGGGAGTGTTGTAATGTTTCACTTTTGTCAAGAGATTTGAAAAATAAATTACTAAATAACATTCCTAATGATTTATATGTGCTTTTAGAGTTTATATAACCTAACCTTGTTTGTTGAGCATTTCTCATTACAGATATTTGATCTAAGAATATAAAAATTATATTATACATTAAAAGAGCAATATCAATTAGAACAATAGGGACTTTAATATTTCTCAAACAGTTTAAGATATCTGCAATAGGAGTAGTTAGTGTTAAAAATCCTAAACAGGTAAAACATGCAAAGCAGCGTCCGAATGTTTTAATACCCAAATCAAATGAAGATTTTGTTACAACAATACCGAAAATACCTGTGTTATAAATTACTTCACCATTTCCAAAAAAGAATATTAAAAAAATACATGTTAAAACTGCAAATGCCATTGGTATTGTTAAAAATTTAATATAATCTTTAATAGAGACTCTTGCAATTGCTAAAATTGCTGTTGACATTGCAATAAATACTACTGCATCTAAAACCAAGTTATTCAATATCAATACTACAATCATAAGAACTATTGATGTAATAACCTTAAAATAAGCATTAACATCTGTTAATTTGTTGTTGTGTGCAATATAATCAATATCAAATTTCAATTAAACCATCCCTAAAAAATAATTAAAAAAGAATAAAATTAATTATTCTTCTTTTTTACTTTGTCCTCTCCAGTAACCAAATGCATAACCTATAATTATTGCACCGATTGCTGCTTGAAGAGCAAAGAGTAAACTTTCTATTTCCCCACTAGGAGGCTCCCAGATTGATGAAAACCAAGGTTCAAAACCGGTTTCTTCGATAGCTTCACCAGCAGCACCATCTGCTCCACCAAAATATCCTTCATCCTCACCAAGACCATCATACATAATCAATGGGGAGATGAATAATACAATACAAATAACTGATAAAATAATTAATGTTGATTTTTTCATATTAATCACCTTATGCTTCATTAGGAGCTAATACTCCAAGTTTATCTAATAATTTTGGTTTGTAAGCTTTTAATCTGTCCCAAATAATTACAGTCAATATACCTTCACCAATAGCTAATGGAACTTGAGTTACTGCGAAAATAACTAAGAATTTACCTAATGATGCGGTGAATGTTGGAATCGGGAACGCAAGTGCTAATTGAATAGAAGTTGTTACATAAGTCAATAAATCTCCTAAGAATGCTGCAAAGAAAATTGCAACTGTAGAAGAAACATTTGCTTTTGTCAATGATTTGTATACAAACCAAGCTGCAAAAGGACCTACAATACCCATTGAGAAAATATTAGCACCAATAGTTGTTAAACCACCGTGAGCAAGCAAAATTGCTTGGAACAAAAGAACAATAGTGGCAAGTACTGAAGCTACAGCAGGGCCAAAAATTGCTGCACTTAACCCATTACCACAAGGATGAGAACAACTTCCTGTAACGGAAGGTAATTTCAAGGATGATAAAACAAACATGAATGCACCAGATACTGCGAGCAATGCTTTAGATTCCGGGTGTTCCTCTATAATTTTTTTAATTTGATAAATACCATAAGCAACTACAATTAATGATATGACTAACCATATAATACACCAGTTAAATGGCAAATATCCTTCCATAATATGCATTAATATATTCCTCCATAAATATAATATTAAATTATACAAATAACAGCCAACATAATTAAAAAAAACTTAATTTAATTATTTAATTCATACTAAAATGTTCAGTATAAAAAATTACCTTATCAATCCCATTTGATAAAACAATCAATGAAAACTTAATTTAAATTAATATTTATTAAAGTTTTATTGATAAACATAATATATAATTTATTATATATAAATATTATTAACAAAAATATTATTTAGAAAACCAAATCAAAGTTAATAACATCAAATAAAAAAAAGTTGATACTATGGAAATAAAAAACAACTTAATTCTAGCGCTTGACGTAATGAGTGAAAACGAAGCTATTGATATTTGCGATTCTATTAAAGAATACATTGATACAATTAAAATCGGATACCCATTAGCACTTGCAGAAGGTCTTGAAATCATAAACAAATTAAAAGACAAATTTGGATTCAAGGTTATTTGTGACTTTAAAGTAGCAGATATTGATGCTACAAACTCAAAAATCTGTGACGAAACATTCAAGGCTGGAGCAGATGCAATTATCTGTCATGGATTTGTTGGAAATGACAGTGTACAGGCATGTTTGGATATGGCAAACAAACATGGAAAAGAATTATTTTTACTTACTGAAATGTCCCACCCAGGAGCTAAAATGTTTTTACAAAAAAATGCTGATGAAATAGCTAAAATGGGAGTTGAAATGGGAATTACAAACTATGTAGCACCGGCAACAAGACTTGACAGATTATCAGATATTAGAAATATTGTCGGCAAAGACTCATACATTATCTCTCCAGGTGTTGGAAAACAGGGCGGAGACGGTAAAAAAACTCTTGAGTTCTCAAATGCTATTATTGTTGGAAGAAGCATTTATGAAGCAGAAGATCCAAAATTAGCATGTGAAAATCTTATCAAATCATTAGAATAAATAGGAGAGATAAAAAAATGGCAAACGAAGTAACAAAATTAATCATTGAAACAATATTAGGTTTAATTACAACTGCATTTGCATTTGTTGCAGGTTTAGCATGGAACGATGCAATCCAAAAATTAATTGAAACATTTATTGGAACTGGAGATGCACTTCCAAGTTTATTTACCTACGCTATTACAGTAACCATTGTTGCTGTTGTTGTAACTGTTCTTATTGCAAGAGTAGCTGCTAAAATGGGCGTAGATATAGACGAATAAAAATAATAAATAAAAAAAAAGAATTTTTACATTCTTTTTTATCTTCTTTTTTTAATTTTCAAAAACAACTTTTGCAAGTTCATAAGCTATTTCAAAGGATATGAAACATACAAATATCCAAAGATTGAATACACCACAAACTGCTAAAAGCAATATTACAACTTTCATAACAAACCTATATTCAAAAAATAGGTTTAAAAACATGTTTTGTGTAACATTTGGGATTAATTCATGGCCAACTTCATCACCAAGAGCTGCAAGAATACAGATTAGTAATACAACCATGCTCAACTTTGGAATACCAAATATAAGTACAATACCAATAAATAAAATCAATGTAACAATATGATGCATTCCATCAACTTTAAAAGCAATCAAATTACCAACTAAAATTGCAATAAAGATATAAGCTGCTTCATTTGAATAAATTGTAGCGGCTGCAGATGCAATACCACATAAAATTCCAAAAATTGTAGCATATTTTAAATCATCATTTACATCGAAAAAATCATCCGAATATTTCATGAAAAACCCGGATAACATAAATAAAATAATTAAAACTACATACTGCATTTAATCACCATCAATCTTATCTAATGCAGCTGCATAAATTAATGGGAAAATGATAGTAACATCACCAACAACACTTGCAAGATTAGATCCACATTTAGCTTTTGACCAGGATTTTGCCTCTTCAAGTGGTGCTCCACCTAAACTTCCTGCTTCTGGTCTGTCCATTGTAATTTGAATAGCACTATCTAATCCACCAGTAATTACATTGGATGCAAGAGTGTAGTGTTTGGTAAGTCCTCCTCCTAAAAGGATTGCACCTACTTTTGGAGATGAAAATACAATATCTGATAGATATGGCATATCTCCAGCTGCACTTATTGTAAAGTCATGGTCTTGTGAAAAGATCCAAAGTTGTAAACCAATCATTGAATCAATAATTCCAGGAGCAAATATTGGAACATTGTTTCTTGCAGCATTAGCTATAAATGAGTTTTCATCATCAATTAAAAGTCCGATTTCATATAATAATTCCTGAATTGAAATAACTTTCTTTTTAGAAGCAATTTCTTCAAATATCTTTGTTATTTCACTTTCAAAAATGGTAAAATCATCAGAACCCACGTTAATATCTGCAATACGACCTATTCCTTCTTCGTTTAATTCTTCATCATCTTTTCCTTCGTGGCGATAATGAGATCCTCCAAATGCTTCAACAAGGTCGTGAGTTAAGTTAGCTCCACTGGATATAATTACATTGACATGTCCCTGTTTAATCATTTTTGATACAAGATTTCTCATTCCTCCAGGAATTAAAGGACCACCTAGACTCATAAATACATTCATCTCATCATCCTGTATCATATCAGCTAAAATATTACATGCACGTGCAACTCTACCTGCACCTAAAACACCAGATTCATCAAATTGGTTCATTAAATCTGATATCTTCATATTACTATCTACATCAATCTGGTTAACTTTCATTAAATCACTTAAAAATTAATTTGTAATAATTGGGAATTGGTTTAAATTAGCAATTGTATTTATTAAATCAGTTCTTGTAACAATTCCAAGTAACATCTGATCATTATCTGCGATGATTAATCTTGAAATGGATCTTTTAAGCATTAATTCAATTGCATTAGCTATTTTTAAATCTTCATTAACAATAACAACATTTGCAGACATCAATTCTCCAACAGTTGAATTTTCATTGCCCTCAGCAATTGCCTGAACAAGGTCAGATACTGTAAATACTCCAACTACTTTACTTTCATTCATTACAGGAGCACCGTCAATATGGTATTTTGACAGTTTTTTAGCAGCATCCTTAATAGTACAATCCATTTTAAATGAAATTACATCACGGCTTGCAATTTCTCCAACAGTCTGTTTAGGAATACTTCTGATAATCTCAGTATCAAGTAAAAGGATATTGTCCATATCATCACGACCAACAATCCTTCCAATAATTCCCAAGTTGTTTACAGGAGTTGGTCCGATACTGATTGTATCACCTAAATTCAAGTCTTTAATACTTCCTAAAACCTTAATTGCAGCTTCACATTCACTTGGCTGAGGAACACTTGTAAACTCGATTTTTGCAACAGAAATATTCTCAACCTTACTACCGTTTTTAAAAATATGTACCTTGGAATCCTTATCTGAAACAGTAATGTTTAAAGAGTGATAAGCTTCAATAGTTGGCTTATATCCTCCTCTAGGACCAGGTACGCCCTTAACTAAACTCAAACTTCTTAAGGACTGCATCTGATTACGGATTGTTCCCGGATTTCTTCCCATAACCTCAGCAATATCTTCTCCCTTAATGGATTTGCCCTCAGAAGATTGGTATAAATTAATTAATGTTTGTAAAATTTCTTTTTGAACTGATGTCAACATAAATAATCCCATCAAATTTAATTAGTGTTTTAATTTATGTAAGGTATACCATATAATATTAATGATTTATCATGATGGATAAGAACATGAAAAAATGAGATTATTATTAAAGAATAATATTAAAAAAAAGAAAAAATAGGATGAAAATCCTATCTACGTAATTTTAAACAAGTAACTGGGCTGCGATAGCTATGTTTATAACCGGTTTTTGCATAATCAGACATTCCCCCATTGGTTGCTGAAGTCCACCAACCTTTTTTACCGCCCTGCATTCCGTTCTTTTTTTCATAGCAAACAGATACATCATATCGTTTACCATTCTTGTATTTGGATCCTAAATACTGTTTGTAGCTTTTTTTATACTTACACTTTACTTTTACAGTTTTTTTACCATCTTTAACTTTAACAGTGATGTATTTCTTGTTTTTGTATTTTTTTGCATTTACAGGTTCTGCAAAAGCCACACTGAGAGTCATACCCACAATAAAAATTGCTAGAACAAATATCAAAATTTTCTTATTTTTATTCATGAAAAAAATCCCCCATATATAAAATAAATATAAGTAATTAATAATATGTGTATAAGTTATATTTAAATTAATAAGAATCCTCATGAAAATAAAAATTAAAAAAATTATAAAAATCTTTTAGCTTCAGCAATAAACTCTTCAGCATGAATTAAACAATTAAAAGCTTCTTCTTTATCAAAATTTACAGTAAAATCATAACTTGATTTATTTCTAAGCTTTTTTGCATCAGAATAATATTTATAAATATCATGACTAAAATTATCATCACGAACAAAGTCTTTACTAAACTGAGTTTAAAATAGTATCATGTTTTTTACTAACAAAATCATGTGAAGTAACAATGCTTTTGCAGCATCAAACATTGCATAGTAAGAATGAGTAACTGAACCCCTGTACATTCCAGTATCAAATAAAATTTGAGCAGTACTTAACTCCTCTACTGCAAGATCCATAAATCCATTAATTTCATCGATATTCATATGACCATACCTTCAGCCATAACAGTTTTCAAAAAACTATAGTCTTTGGTTTTATTAAAATGGTCTTCAGTCATTACATGAGGTGAAATAACCTCTTCTTTTTCTAAAATGAAATCAACAACCATTTTATCAATCATATCTTCAACCTGACGATTATCACTGCGAATAATAATTAGAATATCAATATCAGATTCGTTAGTATCATCACCACGAGCCACAGAACCAAATAATATTGTTTGGACAATATTATCTGAAGATATAGCCTCAACAAACTCACGAGCAATTTCATATCTATTATTCATGTATAATCACACCTTATTAATCATAATAATAGTATAATAAATAATATCAAATTCATCAATAATAAACATTTACCAACTACACAAATATGAAAAAACATACAAAAAAATATTAAATTTAATTCGATAAAAAAAGTTATATTATAATTAAAAAAAAAAGAAAAAAATAAAATTTAGCGTTTCATAGCTAAATCCATAATACTGAACGGCTCACCCTCTTTTTTAGGTTGATTTCCACCTAATCCAAATGCAGAGCGTGCAAATTCTTTGTTCATTCTTTTTGAAACTTCGTCAAAAATCATTTTATATGCTGTGCACTGAGGATCAACTGCTTTTGGTGTTTTGTATGCAACTATTGCGTTGTAAGGACATCCTCCTTCACAATATTTTACATGCTTACATTGTTTACAGTTTTCATCAACATATTCTCTAAATTCCTGAAGTTTTACCCATGCATCTGATGTTTTTAACTCATCAAAGCTTGGATTGTCAGACACATTGCCTAAAACATATTCTGGCATTCCAACAAAACGGTAGCATGGATAGATTGAACCGTCAAAGCCAACTGCAAGTGTTGTTCCAATACAATCAGCAAATGTGCATAGTGTTCCTCTTCTTCTAAATGAACTTCTGCAGATATGATCCAAATCCATTATTGAAAACTTATCCAAGTCATAGAGATATTTATCAAGCCAGTTAATCAATAGCTTACCGTGTTCTTCTTGGTCTAAAGCCCACGGGTCAGCATTATCCCCACGTAGAGATGGAAGAGCTGCGTGAATTTTCAAACTCATTTGTTTTTCTTTGAAAAATTCATACAATTCATCAGAATAATCTTTTGAATAATCTGTTACAGTTAAAACAAAGTTAATTATGAGTCCTTTGCTTTTTGCAAGTTCATATTTGGACATTGCTTTATCAAAGTAACCTTCCCCTCTTTGATAGTCATTAATCTCTTTTGGCCCATCAATACTGGTACTTACAACAACATTATACTCCAAAAATAAATCTATTAGCTCTTCTGTTAAAAGCCAGATATTACTTTGAAGTGAAAATCCTTCAAGATTAGGTAACTTTGATAACTTTTCTAATGCCTGTTTATAAAAATCATAACCTGCAAGGAGCGGTTCACCACCATGGAAAGTAAAATGAACCTTATCGTCTCTAAAATCACCTAACCAGTCAATAATCTGATCAATGATTTGGATATCCATCATTTCATTTTTATGTTCTGAACCCCAACAGTATTTGCATCTTGATGGACAGTTGAGAGTGGGAATAATCATTACATGAAATGTCATTTTAACCATAAATTTTATTTAATTCATTTAACAATTTTTTCTTCTCATCTTCATCAATGTTATCATTTACAAAGAAAATATAACCACAGTCTTCGCATTTTACAGTTTCCATTTCTGCATGTGCTCTGTGATTGTCTAACATTTTTCTATGAGCTATTTTGTCTTTTGAACCACATTTTGGACATGGTGCTAAAAGTTCTTCGAGTTTCATTTTTTCTCACCTAATATATAATTTATTTTAAGAATATATAAGAATTATAGTCTATTTAAAAAGAATATTTTTACTGATTATATAGCTAAATTAATAGTTTTTATGATTTGATATAATCTAAGATTAACTTATTTAAATACTTCTTTTTAGTTCAGCAGAGTCTGTTTCTTCTTCTAAATGAAAAGCCCCAATTATATTTTTAAAATCTCTCTTCTTTCTAAAACTAATTAAAGGCTCCCCATCATCTGTTAAATCCCATTCTATAATATAATCTTTATCAATATTGCATTTTTTTATTATTTCTTTAGGAATAGTAGTCTTAAAATCATCAGATAGTTTAGAAGTAGCCAAAACCATATTATCCACCTTTAATAATTAATATGATTATTTTAACATAAATACATCCATTATTTTCAAAATATAATAATTATTCAAAATATAATAATTTATAACAATCGAAAATATTGATTAAAAAAAGAAAAAAAGGAAATAATCTAAATTATTCCCATAGTAAACTGTAATATTATACTAACAACGATAATGGAAATCCAGCAGCAAGCACCAAGGATAATTGGTTTGGTTCCAGATTTAACTAATTTTACAATATCTGTATGAAGCCCAATAGCTGCCATAGCAAGGATAATGAAGAATTTACTTAACTCCTTAAATGGTACGAATACATTTGCATCTACACCAAAGTTTACTGCAAGTGTTGTAATTATTGAAGCTATTACAAAGTACAAGATAAACATTGGAAATGCTTTTTTAAGTGAGAACTGCCCACCTTCATATTCTGCCTTTTTTGAAGTAAAAACAGATAATGCAAGAGTAATTGGAATAATAGCTAAAGTACGTGTTAATTTAACTGTACTTGCTTTATCAAGAGTTTGACTTCCAAGTCCCCACATATTATCCCATGTAGTAGCTGCTGCAGTTACAGATGATGTATCATTAATCGCTGTTCCTGCAAATAACCCGAATGGTCCTCCATCAACTGTAGAAAATCCAATGAGTTTACCTAAAGACGGGAAGATAATTGCTGCTAATACATTAAAGAAGAAAATTACTGAAATTGACTGTGCAACTTCTTCTTCATCAGCATTGATTACTGGTGCTGTTGCAGCAATAGCTGAACCTCCACAAATGGATGATCCAACACCAATTAAAATTGCTGATTTTTCTTCAATGTCCAAGACCTTCTGCATTATAAATGCAACAATTAAAGCAACAGATATTGTTGCAATAATAATTGGTAAAGACTGAATCCCTGTTTGTAAAATAACATTTAAATTCAATCCAAATCCTAAAAGGACAACTGCAGCTTGAAGGACATATTTGGATGTGAAACTAATTCCATCATCGAATTTATCCTTTTTATGCCATACAAGTGAAATTAACATTCCCAATATGATTGCAATAATCGGACCACCAATCACAGGAAACATATTTCCCAATACTAAAGATGGAATGGCAATAATTAAACAAACTATTACACCATACGAATATTTTGAAATTGAATTAAACATGTGATATAATATAAATTTTAATTTATAAATATGTTTAGATAACAATTGACATAATAATGATGAAAAAAGCATATAATTGCGAAATATCAACAATACTTCATTAATTAAGCATTTTATCCTCAAACAAATATGAAAACATTTATAATGATAAGATAAAGAAATATTAAATAAAGAAGTTAAGTTGTAATAAGTTATACTAACATTATTACTTCAATAATTTATTTTTGTATAAAGTAGGTGAATAAATGGAGAGAGATAAAATAATCATTATTGCTTTAATTGCCATAATCGCAATTCTTTTAGTAAGTATTATTGCAATAATGCCTAATATAATGAAAAAAGACACACAGGTTACAATTAATAGTAATTCAACATTAAATGAAGGAGATTCAATTAAAATAAGATTGATTGATGAAAATGGAGTTGCAATAGCTAATCAAAACGTAAACATTAGTATAAACAACGGTACTGTAACCGATTATCACTCAATAACTACTGATAATCAAGGTATTGGAAAACTAGAGCTTGACAAAAAAGCTGGAAGTTATGATGTATGTGTTATCTACAGTGGAAATGACAATTATAAAGGGTGCAATGCTACTAAAATGATAAAAATTGAAGAAGTGGCAGAAGCAGAACCAACATATACCCAATCAGCACCAACAGCTTACGCATACAAGTCAGACGGAACTCCAATGTATAGTCAAAGCGAAGTAGACAGATACATGTCACAGAAATACGGTCCGGGCACTAATTATCACATTGGCAGTAACGGATATGTTGATATGGACGAACCAGGATTTGATAATGCTGGAAACTGGATAGGATATTAATACGAGTGATTTTGATGAAAATTAAATATGCATTAATGGGTTAATAGTCCTATTTTTAGCTATTGGAAGCGTATCTGCAGCAGAAAACATATCTGATACTATAAGTATAACAAATGAAGACCCAATAGAATCTGCTCCAGCAGAGACGCTTTCATTAACACAGGATGAAAAAACCATAACTGCTTATGGGGATTTATATGGATATAGTTTAGAGGAAATTTCTACTTGTAAACTTTCAGATATTAACATCATACCAATATAACAAACTAGCTAATGCAAAAATGATAGGTACGTATGAAACAATTAGTTTTGATACAAATCAATATGTTATTGTTAAAAAACCAGTAATTAAAAAAACAACCAAACTAGTTTATTCTAAAAAATTTAGTAGTTACAAATCATACAAAAAGGCTTATGATAAACTATATTTTGGAAAATATTATGGTAGTTTCATTGGAGAATACAAGTTCAAAGTTAAAAAAGTTGGAAAATATAGAGTAATGAAATTCTATAAGACAACTAAAACAATTAAATACTTTAAAAATAGCAAACAAAGACTTCGTGCTTATGTTCATGTAAATGCAAGGCAATGTACAATAAATAAATACGGACATGATTGTTTTATTATGCATGTAAATTCATTAGGTCTAGATGGAACTATAGCACACTACAAAATCAATACTTTTGACAAATATGACTGTGGTTATAGAACCTGGTTATAATTAACTTAAAAAAAGTCTATATTACTTTTATAGACTTTTTTATTATTTATTTTAATATTACTACCAAAAAATTTATTAATTCTCAAATTTAAAAGAAATATTTTAAAATAAATAGGTTTTTAAAATGTTTGGAGAATTTTCAGAAAATAAAATTAATACAGGTAGACAAAACGATTTGGATATTGCAAAAGGATTATCAATCTTATGGTTTTGGTCCATGTTTTACTTATTTCATTTTATTTTAACTATTCTGCAAGTTTCCCATTTGAATATGTAGTTAATTGTATTCTAGGAGGACCTACAGCTGCACCGGTTTTCATGTTTTGTATGGGAATTGGAATTGTTTATTCTAGACGTAGCCAACCTGAAATAATGATAAAAAGAGGAATATCTCTAATGATATTAGGATTATTAGTAAATATTTTTGAATTTATTTTGCCTCATTTTGTTTCAGGATTTCTTTTACATGATTCATCCATGTTTGGAATTTATGGTGGATTAATCCTTTTTTACGTGGATATTTTAGGATTTGCAGGGCTTTCATTTATACTGTTTGGTCTTTTTAAGAAATATAATCTAACAGATAAGCAAATTCTTACAATTGCAATAATAATGTCTGTAATTGGAAGTTTTGTAAGATATATTGATTTTAACAATCATATTTTAAATATCATTTTTGGATATTTAATAGGCACAACTGACACATTTACAGCATTTCCATTGTTAAATTGGTTCATTTTCCCTATTGCAGGATATGTTTATGGACAATATTTTATCAGATCAAAAGACAAATCAGCATTATTTAAATTTTGGTCAATTTTTATACTTATTGGTATGATTTATTTCATTATAACCTCAATTATCCCAGGAGGATATTTAACTGCTGAGGACACATATTACTTTTTAAATATTACTGCTGCTCTTATTACAGTTGTCTACATTCATGGATACTTAGGATTTTGCTATTACATATCCAAAAAATTACCAGAAGTCTTAATAAACGTGTTTACAACATTAAGTAAAAATATATAAATGTAATTTACATTGCACAATGGTTTTTTATTCCATTAACATTAATATTTATAGTTTATTTAAACAAGAACTTTGTTTTTAATGATATAACTATAACCTTGATTTCAATTGGTATTTTGGCAATATCTACACTAATTGCAATAGCAAATAGAAAAATAAGTCTACGCAAAAAGATAGATTTAATTAAATAATCTAATTTAAAAGCTTAATAAAGAACTTATAAATTGGGAATCCAACGTGTTTAATAAATAATAAAACGTATTGAACGCCCGGAAACTCAAATTCCTTTTTTACTTTTTTTAATTCTTTGATAATATCCAATTTTTGAGGACATTTTCTTAGACATTTTCCACATCCAGTACATCTACCTGCATTTCCAACACTTCCCATTAATCCGCCAACATACTGGTAGTAATTTATAAATGCAGCGTTTATAATACCTTTATCTCCAAATAAGTATTTTTCATTGTATATTTTCATACATTCCGGAATATTTACGCCTTTAGGACATGGCATACAGTATCCGCAGGTTGAACAGTTAATTTTAAGAGATGTTCTTATTACTTTTTTAACTTTATCAACTGTTTCCAATTCCTCACTAGACATTGAGCCAGGAGTAGTATTATTTGCAACTTCAAGGTTTTCATTAAGCTGATCTAAAGTGTTCATACCTGAAAGTGCACAGGTAATGTTTTTATTATTTAAAACCCACTGAAGTGCCCATTGAGCATTACTTTTAGAAGAATCAGCTTTTTTAAATACATTTTCAGCTTTTTTAGGTAAGTTTCCGGATAAGATTCCTCCTTTTAGAGGTTCCATTACTAAAACACCAAGTCCTTTTGATGCTGCATATTCTATTCCTTCAGAGCTTGCCTGGACATTTTCATCAAAGTAGTTGTACTGAACCATTACAATTTCCCAGTCGTAGATATCTACAACTTCACGAAATTCTTCTTTTGGTCCGTGATATGAAAATCCAATGTGTTTTATTTTACCGTCAGCTTTTGCTTTTTTGATGAATTTAAATAAATCACGTTTAATTAATCTATTTATTGCTTTTAAGTCAACAGCATGAATTAAATAATAATCAATACAGTCAATGTTAAGTCTTTTAAGCTGTTCATCAAGTAGTTTTTCCATATCATCGTATTTTTTAACATTGATTGCAGGAAGTTTAGTACATATTTTAACTTTTGATCTTACTTCAGGTAAAATTTCACCTAAAAATGATTCGCTGTCACCATAAAGATATGCAGTATCAATGAAGTTTACTCCATTTTCTATTGCATGAAAAATAAGTTTTTTAGCTTCTGGTCTGTTGATTTTACCATTTTTAACAGGTAATCTCATTGCTCCAAATCCAAGAGGAGATATTTCATCACCAGTTTTTTTAATTAGTCTGTATTGCATAAATAATCTTAAAAAAAGTAGTTTGGAGTTTTTAAGCTCCGTTAACAATTTCTTTCATATATTCAATTAAGTCTGCTTTAGATTCTTCATCATCCATTGCAAATTCAATTGAGGTTTTTAACCATTCTAAACGGTTTCCAATATCATAGGTTCTTCCTTCGAAGGTAACACCGTAGATTGAATCTAATTTTTGAAGTGCATCGGTTAATTGGATTTCACCACCGACACCAGGTTCTGTTTCATCGATTTTATCAAAAATATCTGGTGTTAATACGTAACGACCCATAATAGCTAAGTTGGATGGTGCTTGATGAGCTAATGGTTTTTCAACAAGTTTAGAAATGTTGTAGATGTCTTTTTCGATTTCTTCACCTTTGATAATACCATATCTTTCTACTTTTTCTCTTGGTACTTCTTCAAGAGATATTGCAGATGCTCCGTATTTTTCATAAACATCTATTAACTGTTTAGTACATGGAGTTGGTCCTTTTGTAATGGAGTCTCCAAGCATTACTGCAAATGGTTCATCTCCAACGTGCTTTTTAGCACAGTAAATTGCATCACCTAATCCTCTTTGTTCTTTTTGTCTTACATAACAGATATCTGCTAAATCAGTGATGTCACGAACTTGTTTTAGACGGTCATCTTTACCTGCACTTTGTAAAGTCTGTTCAAGTTCAAATGATTTGTCAAAATGATCTTCAATGGATCTTTTATTTCTACCTGTTACAATTAAAATATCGTCAATACCTGAAGCTACTGCCTCTTCAATTACATATTGGATAGTAGGCTTATCAAAAACAGGTAACATTTCTTTAGGTTGTGCTTTAGTAGCAGGTAAAAATCTAGTTCCAAAACCTGCTGCTGGAATTACAGCTTTCATAATTTATCACCAAAATAATTTTTTTAATTATTAATAACTATTAAACTAATTATTATAAATAGATTAGGAAAAAATAAGTTTTTAAGTAAGTAGTGCGGGGGACGGGACTTGAACCCGCGAAGGGACTGACCCACTAGGCCCTCAACCTAGCGCCTTTGACCGCTCGACCACCCCCGCTTTTAAACAAAAGTAGTTATTATTAAGTATATTCATTAAGTTATATAAACTTAACTGTTTTTACTCTAATTTTATAGTAACATTCATTGTTTTTTCATTTTTTAAATCTTCAATCAAATCCAAATCCAAGTCACGTGCTGCTTTATTGGCTTTAATCATTAATGTACGTGAACAGGTATAATCACTTGTTCTTGCTACAATATCTGTTGGATGAGTTAATGTTAAATCTTCATGGCCAAAACCTACAATTTCATCACGCGCATTTTCAGTTTCTAAAATAACAGTTATTTTTGTATTGGAATTAGCTATTTTAGCTTTAAATTCTTCTGGAAAGTCAAACATTGATTTATCCATACTTGTTCCAATAATACAATCTGCAGTAGGTCCAATCTCAACATCTTTTGTTACCTCAAAAGTTGATTTATGTAGAGAAGTTACATTCTTGTGACCTTTGGTTTGAAGTTTAAAAATCATAATTATACTTAGTCTTAAAAATTAATTAAATGTTTGCATAAGAATAATTAAAAACATCCACAATAATTCTAATATCTCACATTAATATGTGTAAAAATATAACATGACACTTCAATTTATGAGAGCCCATATGATAAATCAAATAAAATGAATATGATAATCTACATAATACTAACCATGAAAGGTTGTTACTGTTTAATTATTGAAGTTGATGAGGATAAAACAATCCAGATTGGTAAAAAATTAGGGAAAATCCAATTTAAAAAAGGATTTTATGTTTATGTAGGATCAGCTATGAATTCACTTTACGCAAGAATTAACAGACATTTAAGTAATGATAAAAAGCTTCACTGGCACATGGACTATTTATCCAAACATTCCAAAATAACAGACGTAATCTACAACAAATCACCAAAAAAGATAGAATGTGACTTATCTAGGCATCTTAGCAAAAAAACTGAAGGAATAAAAGATTTTGGATGCTCAGACTGCAAATGTGAAAGCCATCTTTATTATTTCAAAAATAGAAATGAAGCTATTGAATCTGTTTTAGATGCATATGAGTCACTATCCATGCCATGTGAGTTTTATGAAAAATAATTCTATCTTTCAAAAAGATTATTAACAATAATAAAGAAAAATATAATAGGAAACTTATTTTGAAGTCAATACTTCACACTAACTACCCTAAATATTTTTATAGTGATATTTATGATAAAAATTGGAATATTAGGATACGGAAATATCGGTCGTGGAGTTGAAGCGGCTGTAACTAACGCTAATGACATGGAACTTGCAGGAGTATTCACAAGACGTGACCCTGAAAGTGTTGAAACTGAAACCGGCGCTAAAGTGTACAAAGTTGACGATTTATACAATATGAAAGATGAAATTGACGTATTGATGTTATGTGGTGGAAGTGCAAACGATTTACCTGTACAAACCCCAGAATTTGCAAAATACTTCAATGTAATTGACAGTTTTGATACTCACGCTAAAATCCCTGAACACTTTGAAAATGTTAACAAATCTGCATTAGAAGGGGAAAATGTAGCTATTATCTCTGTTGGTTGGGACCCAGGTCTTTTCTCATTAAACAGATTATACGCACAATCAATTTTACCTAACGGAAACGATTACACTTTCTGGGGTAAAGGAGTATCTCAAGGACACTCTGATGCTATCAGAAACATCCCTGGTGTAAAAGACGCACGTCAATACACAATTCCAGTTGAAAGTGCTCTTAATGCTGTTAGAAACGGTGAAAATCCTGAATTAACTACCCGTGACAAACACACCAGAGACTGCTATGTTGTAGCTGAAGAAGGTGCAGATAAAAAACAAATTGAAAATGATATTGTAACAATGCCTAACTACTTTGATGAATATGACACTACCGTTACTTTCATCACCCAGGAAGAATTAGATGCAAACCATGCAGGAATTCCTCACGGAGGTATTGTATTTAGAAGTGGTACTACTGGTTTAAACAATGAAATGAGCCACATTATTGAGTACAAATTAACTTTAGACAGTAACCCTCAATTTACTGCATCTGTTTTAATTGCTTATGCAAGAGCAGCATACAGATTATCCAAAAATGGTGAATCCGGTTGTAAAACTGTATTTGATATTGCACCAGGATTATTACACCCTGAAAGCCCAGAATTCCAACGTAAAAACTGCTTATAGTTTTTACTCTTCTTTTTTTATTTTAACTGCTTTTACATATTTTATTGCAATACCCTTTTTTGAGAACTTCTTTTCATATTCAGTCATTATATTGAAAATATTTTCACTATGTAAATCATAACTGATTTCTTTTATATCATAGCCATATTTTTTAAAGCTTTCAAGGGAAAATTCAAACAAATCATCATTGTCTGTTTTCATAATGATTTTTTTACAGTTTTTATTGGAAAATAACTCATCATAAATTCCCAAATAGTATTCATGAGTAAGTCTTCTTTTTGCATGTCTTTTTTTAGGCCAAGGATCAGAAAAATTTAAAAAAATAGTATCTATTTTATCCTTTAGTAAATCAACTGAATCTTTTGCATCCATTCTTATAATGCGAAGATTATCAAGATTATATTCATTAATCTTTTTAATTGCAAGGCTTAAAACATTGGAATGCATTTCCATACCAATATAATTAGTATCTGGATTATTTAGTGCCATTCCAATGATAAAATCTCCTTTGCCCATTCCTATTTCAAGACAAATCCTGTTGTCATTTTTAAAATCAATAGAATCTTTTATTAGATAATCACAGTTATCAATTAATTCATCTGCAGGTGAAGAAGTGCGCATTCTCATAGCTACCAGCTTATCCGTTTTCTATTTTCTTAATCAAGTAATTGGCTTTTTTAACAACATCATTACGGTTAAATGAGTTAGCTATTCTTTTAATTGCATCTAAGTTTTTAACGAAGTTATCAAGCCATGAAAATATATCTCCAGGATAAACCTGTATTTGATATTTTCTAAATAGCTTGTTTGAGATGTCTTGAGGATCTTTTCCTTTAAGTCTTTCATGAACAATAACTTCTGAGATTCCTCTTTGCATACATGTACAAAATGGTCTGTCCTGACATCTGCATTGCATAAAATCACTTTGGAGAGCAATTAATGCATCCTGGAACTTCTTGTCAACCTTTTCAATAGCTTCACCACTTGATATAATATCCAATGTTGATTCAGCAAATAATCTGGTTGAGAATTTAATTTTAAGAGCATTAGCTATTTGGTTGTGAATAACACTTGATAAGTATGCGTTTTCAAACATCTCCAAATCCATTGCCATTGCTAAAATCAATACCTTGAGTTTATCATACTTTTCCTTTTTCTTATACATTGGAGAGTGGCCAACATATCTTTTCAAGTATTCTCTATCATTTAAAGTATTTTTAATAAATTCTGCTTCTTCAATCGATAAAAATGACATTGAAGTAGCTCTACCGTATTTGGTTACTTCAAATTTATTGTTTGGAGCATATCTAATCAATCCCAAATCTTCCATTTCATCTCTAGCTATTTTAAGTGAGATTGGAATATCCACATCACTGTAAAAGTCATTTAACTCCTTAGGTGTTTTTATTGAGTTTGAAGAGATATCAGCAAGGATTTGTTCATATGCAGAATCCTCATCATATTCAATATATACATCATCACTATTACTTTCAAGCAAATCCAAAGCTTTAGATTCTTCAGATTCTCCTGCAAAATCATTTCCAATTTCAGGTAAAAGATAAACAATACCTCTGTCATGATATGAAGGTCTTCCTGCACGACCAAGCATTTGTGAAAATTCATTTGGATTAATCCATTTGTTTCCCATTACAAGAGAGTCAAATATTACCTGAGAAGCCGGGAAATCCACACCAGCTGCAAGTGCTGCAGTAGTTACTACACATGCAATTTTTCCTTTATCAAAATCTTTTTCAATTCTTTCTTTTTTATAATATGACAATCCCGCGTGGTATGCCTGAGCATTAACCCTTTTATTGTTTAAGTAATTTGCAATTTGATGGGTTTTACGTCTTGAATTTGTAAATATAATAGTTTGTCCTCTGTATCCCCCTTTGGATTTGGTATTGTATTCTTTTTGAACAAGATTTCTCATTAAATGTCTTTTTTGAGATTCATTTCTTGTATAAACAAGGTGTCGCTCCAAAGGAACTGGTCTTTGAGAGTACTGGACAAGTTTCATGTTAAATTCTGATGCTAAAAATTCAGGGTTTTTAACAGTAGCAGACAATCCTATGATTTGTGTTTTTGAATATAAATTTTTTAAACGTTTAATTAAACCATTAAGACGAGTTCCTCTGTCTTCATCATCAATCATGTGAATTTCGTCAATTAAAACAACACCAAGATTGGACAAAGCATTTGAATTTCCACTTCTTAAAAGATAATCAATTCCCTCATAGGTTGCAACAACAATATCAGCAGATGACACATCAGAATCCGGAAGATTAAGCTCACCTTTTGCTTTAACTCTGTTTCTTCCAACTTTAATAGCTACTTTTAATCCTAATTTTGAGTATTTTTTCTTAAAGTCCCTGTATTTCTGGTTAGCAAGAGCTACAAGAGGTGTAAGGAAGATGAATTTCTTACCTTTAAGCGCTTTTGTAATTCCTGCAAGTTCCCCCACTAATGTTTTACCTGAACCTGTTGCACTTACAACAAGCAAATCTTCTCCTTTGAGAAGTCCTTCCTTAATAGCAAGGTATTGGACAGGTAATAATTTTGTGTTTCCAGAATCCAAAAGAACTTTTTTGAAGTTTTTAGGAATTTTTAGCCTTTTCATATCCACTGGAGGAATAATGTGTTTTGATTTTTTTGTTTTATCAAATAATGTTAAATTTACGTTTTTTAAAGGATCAAAGTGTGGATCTAAGACAGATAAGGTTTTTTCAAGACTTCCTGTTTTTTCAAGAGTTGATTTTAAGTTTCTAAAAATCTTTTTATCAAAGCCCTGAAGCTTAAGTTCCTGTTTTATTGTATCAAAAGCACAGTCTCTACAGATAATCTGATTGTGATATTTATAGGAATAAGAAGAATTTACAATAGTGATATTTCCGTCATATGCACAAAAATCGCAAACCTGGGTTTTTCTAACCTTAATGTTAAGGGATTTTAAAAAGTTCTCCACGTCTTCATCTGGAGTTGCAAGAAAAACCGCCTGTGAGCGTAAAAGCTTATTTACTTCACCTGGTGGCAATAATTTTTCGTTTAGTGTTGAATTATCGTTATAATTGTAATCAGCAACAAATCGTGATATTGATAGTGAATCCCCATTTCTTGAAAATTTTATGTTTCCAACGAATTCTGGTTCCCTTTTTCTGTTTAGTGCACCTTTAGGAGAACCGATAGGGTATAATTTCCATTGTTTTTTAATCTTTTTTAAAACTAGCATTGTTAATAAATATATTTTTAATAATTAAAAAAAGTAACTAAATTTGAATTAGTCAATGTAATCAAATTTAGTTTCTAAGATAATGATTATTGCAAAACCAATTACAGCAACTATTAAGCATGGGAATAAACCTGCAAAACTAATTCCGGCAGCATTTATGATTTCCACACTAGGAACTTTAAGAGAACCAATCATTACTCCAATAAGAAATGCCATAGTTACTTCTTCATGGTTTTTAAGAAGGAAATTCAATATTTTTGAAAATCCAAGAATACCAATAACTGCACCAACAACAAAAACGATAATATCAGTTATTTGGAAGTTATGAAGTGCGTTTAACATGTATTCATATTGTCCAAGAAGCAATAATAAAAATGAACCTGAAATACCTGGTAAAATCATTGCACAAATAGCTATTAAACCTGAAAGGAATATAATCGGTAGTGAATGATTAGCTGCTATTGGATTTAAGCTTACAAATATGAAAGTTAAAACACAACCAATTAATGCGAATAATATGTTTTTTAAGTTAATTTGGTCGAGTTTTTTAAATAAAATAACTGCAGAAGCTATAATTAAACCTAAGAAGAATGCATAGGTAAGTGCTGTGTGAAATTCCATACAATATGTAACCACTTTTGCAAGGGTTAAAAATGCAATTCCAATACCCAGTACCAAAGGAATAAAGAATTTAAAATCTATTTCTTCAAAAATACCATTGATAAATCCATTAATATCACCTTTAATTAATGGTTTTATAAAAGCAAAACGAATTTTACTGATTGCTTCTACTAAATGGCCGTAGATTCCAGTAATTAAAGCAATAGTTCCCCCGGAAACTCCTGGAACAATATCCGCAGAACCCATCATTATTCCACGAATCAATATTAAAAATGTTTCTTTTAAATCAAAATTCAAATTATCACCATAAAAGTAATTACTATAATATTGGATAATTTTATTTAAAAAGGTTATTAAAAAAAGTAAAAAATAAGAAAAAGTAATTGGATTTTATTTAAACTGCGTCAGAACCTCTCTCGCCAGTTCTAATCCTAATAACTTCTTCAACATCAGAAACGAATATCTTACCATCACCAACATCACCGGTTCTAGCATTTTCAATGATGATATCAATGATTCTATCTAAATCTTCTTCATTTACAATTAATTCAACTCTTGTTTTTGGAATTAAATCAATACAGTAACTGGAACCTCTGTAGGATTCTTTAATACCTGCCTGTCTACCTCTTCCTTTTACAGTAGAAACATTCATTCCTTCACATCCTGCAGATAAAAGAGCTACTTTAACGTTTTCAAACATTTCTTCACGAATAACTGCAATAATTCTTTTCATTATATCACCTCATTATATTCTATATCCTGATTCTTCGTGTAATGAAGAGTCAAGCCCTCTGATTTCTTCTTTCTCATCTACTCTTAATCCTATTACAATATCTAATACTTTTCCAATGATATAACTTACTGTAAATGAATAAGCAATTGTTGCAACGACAGCTATTATTTGAATAGTTAATTGGGAAGGATTTCCGTAGAAAAATCCTGCAACTCCATTAATTGATGGTGCTGCAAATAAACCTGTTGCAATTAATCCCCAAACACCTGAAAGTCCGTGAACTCCAAATACATCCAAAGCATCGTCGTATCCGAATTTGCTTTTGATATAAAATACTGCATAGTATGAAATTAATGAAGCACCTGCTCCGATAATCATTGCTCCTGAAAATGAAACAAATCCTGCTGCAGGAGTAATTGCTACTAATCCTGCTACTGCTCCGGTAATTGCTCCTAAGACTGTTGGTTTTCCAGCATTGAATACATCTAAAAGTAACCATACAATCATTGCAACTGCTGCTGCAGTATTTGAAACAAGAATTGCTGAACCTGCTAAACCGTTAGCTGCAAGTGCAGATCCTCCATTGAATCCCATCCATCCAAACCATAAAAATCCAGCACCTAAAACTGAATATCCGAGGTTATGTGGAAGAAGTGAAGTGTCTTTTCTTTTTCCAAGAATTAAAGCTAAAGCAAGAGCGGAAAAACCGGAGTTAACTTCTACTGCAACTCCTCCTGCAAAATCAATAGCTCCCATATTCATTAACCATCCGCCACCCCAGATCCAGTGACAGATTGGAACGTAAACAAGTGTTGCCCATAGGATAATGAATAAAACCCATGCTTTTGTTTTCATTCTTCCAACGATTGCTCCTGAAACAACTGCTGCAGTTAATCCTGCAAAGGTTAGTTGAAATCCAGCATATACTAATGTTGGAATTGAACCTGTTAGTGCATTAACGCCGATTCCTTCCATAAATAATGTTTTTGGAATTCCTATTAATCCCATTAAACTTGAATCGGAAAATGCAAACTGATATCCGTACATAATCCATAGAATGCTAACAATAGCAAATGCAATTAAAGACAAGAACATTGAGTTTAAAACGTTCTTTCTTTTTGATAAACCACCATAAAAAAACGCGATACCTGGAATACTCATTAATAAAACCATAATGGTTGCAACGAGCATCCATGCAGTATCTCCAGTACTTAAAACCATAATAATCACTAAATAAATTGAACTATCTAAATCATCGGAAAACATTGTCGGAAAATATCTTCCACTAAATATTATTTTATAAAAAAGAGTATATAAATGTTTAGTCAATTCAAAAAAATAAGAAAAAAAGAAATTAGCTATTTGCCAAAGTCTTCAACTAATTCCTTTGCATAAGGAGTGATATTCTCATTAAGCATTTTTTCTAAGAACTTACCAGTGTAAGTTCCGGATTTTGCGATTTCTTCAGGAGTTCCAGTAGCAATAACCTGACCTCCACCATCACCACCGTCTGGACCTAAATCAATAATATGATCAGCAGTTTTGATAACATCCAAATTGTGTTCAATAACAACAACTGAATTACCAGAATCTGTTAATCTTGCTAAAACTTCAAGTAATTTTTCAATATCAGCAAAATGAAGACCTGTAGTAGGTTCATCTAAAATATATAATGTTTTACCAGTACTTGACCGGGATAACTCTTTTGCTAATTTAATTCTTTGAGCTTCCCCACCAGACAATGTAGTTGCAGGCTGACCAATCTTCATGTAACCTAAACCAACATCATATAAAGTTTGAAGCTTTTTAGCTATTTTAGGAATGTTTTCAAAGAATTCCAATGCTTCTTCTACAGTCATCTCCAAGACTTCGTAGATGTTTTTACCTTTGTATCTGATATCTAAAGTCTCTTCATTGTATCTTTTACCGCCACAGACTTCACATGGTACATAAACATCTGCTAAGAAGTGCATTTCAATTTGAACAATACCATCACCAGAACATGCTTCACATCTTCCGCCTTTTACGTTAAATGAGAATCTACCAGGTTTATATCCTCTTGCTTTTGCTTCTGGAGTATTTGCAAATAAGTCACGAATATCTGTAAATAATCCAGTGTATGTTGCCGGATTTGAACGTGGAGTTCTACCAATAGGTTTTTGGTTAATAGCAATAACCTTATCAATATTTTCCAATCCTTCAATTTCATCAAATTTACCTGCAAAAGTGAATTTATTTGATAATTTACCCTGAGTACCTTTGTAGAGAATTTCATTAATTAAACTACTTTTACCAGATCCACTTACACCAGTTACACAGGTAAATGTTCCTAATGGGATTTCAACATCAACATTTTTGAGGTTGTTTTGGGCAGCACCGATAATTTTAATGAAATTACCGTTTCCAGGTCTTCTTTGTTTTGGAATATCAATCTTTTTAGCTCTTGATATGTATTGACCTGTAATTGAGTCAGGATTTTTCATAATCTCCAATGGAGTTCCCTGAGCAACTACTTTACCACCGTGTTCTCCAGCCCCAGGACCAATATCTACAACATAATCTGCAGATAAAATTGTTTCTTCGTCGTGTTCTACAACAACAAGAGTGTTTCCAAGATCTTTAAGTCTTTTTAAAGCTTCAATAAGTTTTACATTATCTCTTTGGTGAAGACCGATACTTGGTTCATCCAAGATATACAATACACCAACAAGACCTGAACCAATTTGAGTTGCTAATCTGATTCTTTGAGCTTCCCCTCCAGATAATGTACCGGAAGACCTTGACATGGACAAGTAGTCAAGTCCAACTTCAACTAAGAAGCTTAAACGTTCTTTAATTTCTTTTAAGACTTCTTTTGCGATGAAATTTTCTCTTTCAGTTAATGTTAATTCCTGGAAGAATTGATGTGAGTCTTTAATTGCAAGATCACAAATGTCAATAATTGATTTTCCACCAACAGTAACTGCTAAAACTTCAGGTCTAAGTCTTTTACCATCACAGACATGGCATTTTCTATCAGACATGTATTTTGAGAGGTGTTTTCTTGAGTAATTGGATTTAGTTTCCAAGTATAACCTTTCCATTCTTGGAATTACACCTTCAAATTTACGGTTTACCATGTAAGATTTGTTTTTTCTTTTGAAGTTAAATGGAATCTTATCATCACAACCATATAAAATAGTATTTTGATATTCTTTATCCAAATCCTGGAATGGAACGTCCATACTGAAATTAAAGTGCTTTGAAACTGCTTCAAGCATTTGATAGTAATAGTTTTCTTTTGTTGATGATTTTGACCATGGAGCAATAGCTCCTTCATTTAATGTTAATTTTTTATCAGGAACAACCAAATCAGGGTCAATTTCCATTTTAGAACCTATACCATTACATTCAGGACAAGCCCCTTGAGGTGCGTTAAATGAAAACATCCTAGGAGTTAATTCTTCAAAATTGATTCCACAGTCAACACATGCAAAATGTTCTGAGTATTTTTTCTCATATTCATCTTCACCTGAGAATAAAATTGTAATTAATCCTTCGGAAAACTCAGATGCAGTCTCAAGAGAGTCAACTAATCTTCTTTTAAACTCAACATCACTTCTTGTTTTGAGTCTGTCAACTACAACATCAATACTGTGTCGGTATGTTTTTGCAAGGTCAATATCTTCATCCAAATCTCTTATCTCACCATCAACACGTGCACGAACAAAACCTTTGTTTCTTAAATCTTCAAAGACATCCTTGTGTTGTCCTTTTTTATCTCTGATAACAGGTGCTAAGACTTGAATTTTGAGTCCTTCACCTTCTTCAATAATTGCATCTGCAATTTGACCTAATGTTTGTTGTGAAATTTCTTTTCCACATTTAGGACAGTGAGGAATCCCAATTCTTGCAAATAATAGTCTTAAATAATCATAAATTTCTGTAATTGTTCCTACTGTTGAACGTGGATTTTCCCTTGTAGTTTTTTGATCAATGGAAATAGCAGGGGACAATCCTTCAATGGATTCCATTTCAGGCTTTTTCATTTGACCTAAAAACTGTCTTGCATAAGCAGATAAAGATTCAACATATCTACGCTGTCCTTCAGCATATATTGTATCAAAAGCTAATGAAGACTTACCAGATCCACTTAAACCAGTAATTACAATAAACTCATCACGAGGGACGCTAACATCAATATTTTGTAAATTATGTTCACGTGCTCCTTTGATGACAATTTGTTTTTTAGAATCTTCAGCCATAAACTACTATTAGATAACCTAGCATATATAACCTTTTAGAGAGCATATGAAAAGTAAAAAAAAAGAATGTGTAAAAACACATTAAAATTTTAAAAAAAATTATTTATCCATACCTTTTAAGGCATAGAGTTTGTTTCTTAGTTCTGCAGCTCTTTCAAAGTCAAGTCTTGAAGCTGCTTCCTTCATGTCTTTTTCAATATCTTTAATGAGTAAACGAAGCTCATCTTTTGGCATTTTACTAATATCAGTACCTTTAATGCCTTTATATTTTTCATCTTCCTGAGATAATTTTTCTTTTAATGTTCTTTGAGCAGATGTTGGTGTGATACCGTGAACCTCATTGTATTTCATCTGTAGTTTACGCCTTTTAACTGTGGTATTATATGCATTCATTACTGAATCTGTTTTTTCATCAGCATACATTATCACACGGCCGTTGACGTTTCTTGCTGCACGTCCAATGGTTTGTATTAAGGAAGTTTCGTTTCTTAAAAATCCTTCTTTATCTGCATCGAGAATAGCTACAAGTGATACTTCAGGCAAATCCAAACCTTCTCTTAAAAGGTTTACACCGACAAGTACATCGAATTTACCACGTCTTAAATCATCAATGATTTCAATACGCTCTAAAGTATCGATTTCTGAGTGCATATATCTTACTTTAACACCTATACGTGCATAATAATCAGTTAAATCCTCTGCCATTCTTTTGGTTAGAGTTGTAACCAATATTCTTTCGTCCTTTTTGACAGTTTCCTGAACTTCTTTAAGTAAATCTTCAACCTGATCTGCTACAGGCCTTATTATTACTTCAGGGTCAACCAGACCAGTTGGTCTTATGATTTGTTCAACAACATTTCTTGATTTTGCAAGTTCATAAGCTGCAGGTGTTGCTGATACATAAATAACCTGATTTACAGAAGATTCAAACTCTTCAAATCTTAAAGGACGGTTTTCTTTAGCAGAAGGTAATCTGAAACCATAATCTACAAGAGTTTCTTTACGTGCACGGTCTCCATTATACATTCCTCTAATTTGAGGTACAGTAACGTGAGACTCATCAATTATTGTTAAAAAGTCATCTGGGAAATATTGTAATAAGGAATATGGTTTATCTCCCCAGTTACGACCGGAAAGGTGCATAGAGTAATTTTCAACACCAGTACAGTATCCCATTTCCTTAAGCATTTCAATATCAAAACGGGTTCTCTGCTCCAGTCTTTGAGCTTCCAATAGCTTGCCCATTGCTTTTAATTCGGATAATCTCTCATCAAGTTCATTTGTAATTTTTGAGAGTGCTTCACCCATTTTATCCTGGCCGACAACAAAGTGCTTTGCAGGGAAAATCATATATCTGTTTAGAGATTCCTGTTTTTTTCCAGTAACTCTATCAATTAAGCTAATTGCATCGATTTCATCACCGAATAGCTCAATTCTAATTGGTGGAGTTCCATGAACAGGATTGATTTCAATAACATCTCCCCTGACTCTGAATTGACCACGGGCAAATTCAATATCATTACGTTCATATTGCATGAAGACTAAACGAGCCAATATTTCAGATCTTTCGTAAGTATCTCCAACAGCTATTCCAAAGGCAAATTCTCCATAATCTTCAGGAGAACCTACACCATAAATACAGCTTACACTACTAATAACAATAACATCATCTCTGGATAATAATGATTGAGTTGCAGAATGCCTCATTATATCAATATCTTCATTTACAGAAGATTCTTTATCAATAAAGGTGTCTGTTCTTGGTACGTAAGCTTCAGGCTGATAGTAATCATAATAACTGACAAAATACTCAACTGCATTATCTGGGAAAAATTCTTTAAATTCTTCGTAAAGCTGTGCAGCTAATGTTTTATTATGAGAAATAATGAGAGTAGGTTTTTGGACTTTTTCAATGATATTAGCCATTGTGAAAGTCTTACCTGAACCAGTTACACCTAAAAGTGTCTGTTCTTTTACTCCATCATTTATACCTTTAACTAAAGAATTAATGGCTTTTGGTTGATCACCTAACGGTTTATAAGGTGAGTTTAGTTTGAATTCTTTCATGATATCTATTTGTTAATTGAAACATTGAAACTAACATGAATATAACTTGGAGCACAACAAGGAACAACTTTTTCATCCCTTATTGTGATATCACCATAGCTTTTAATCTCTTTTTCAAGGTCCTGTTTGATTTTACCTACATTATCTTTATTGTAAACTCTAAGAGAACCTAAAAATACTGTTTTAGCAGCCATATTCATTACTGAAATTGTATCAACCTTTTCAAGTTCTTCATATTTTGCTAAAACAATATTGGATTTTTCAGCAAGTTCTTTTTTAATAGTTTCTTTATCCATTCTATTGCCTCAATGCATCTGCAATGCTACTAGCAATAGATACACGTGAGGTATCAGAAGATAATGAATTGGTTCCAATAATCTTGTTTGCACCAGCAGCGTAAATTCTAGTTGCTCCATTATTGGTTAAGATAGGATGTACACAGCATACATCAACAGAGGATGCTCCGTATTGTTTTAAGATGTTAATTGCATTAACAATTGTTCCACCGGTAGCAATAATATCATCAACAATAATTGCATGCATTCCTTTTACAGAATCAACATTTACAGTATTTTCACTTTCACTGTCGCATCTTACATCTACAATCTTGGTTTCAACTTTATCTGGTCCTAAACGGACTTTAGTTAAATAAGTGCAGTCACAACCAATGATTTCAGATATTTCCTGTGCAAATCCATATGCTCCTTTATCAGGTGCAATAATTAATGGTTTAGCATCTTCTTTTTTGAAGAATTTTTTGTTTAAATAATCAGCAATATCTGGCATTGCAGATATATTTCTTGCTGGGATGTTAAAGAAGTCTAAAACACATTTTTCATGGATGTTAAAAGTAATAAATTCATCAGCACCTGCAGATTCAATCATTTCACAAACAATTTTAGCAGAAATTGTTTCTCCAGGATTGAAACGTTTTTCCTGTCTTGCATATCCCATATATGGAACTACTACTCTTACTTTTTTAGCACCTAAGTCTTTGAGGTTTGCTATCATGAATATTAATTCCATGAGATTTTCATCTTGAGGATATCCGGTTGACTGAATAACAGTTACTTCCTCATTTTCAACACTTTCAGAAATTCTTAAATATCTTTCTCCGTCCGGAAACTTTCTAGTTTCCACATAACACAATTTTTCTCCAAGTTCGCGTGCTACACTAGCAGCTAAATCTTGTGAAGATGAACCACCTATAATCACAATATCACCAAAATTTTTATATGAATATAATTATGTTTTTAATTATTAAAAAAGGTTAAGTATTAATATTTAAAAGTGGTATAAAAGTTAATTATGAAAAGAACATCAATGGTTTTAATGGTGATTGTGCTATTAATCTTTGCATTTTTAGCTTCACTTCTAGTTAGTCCCATTTTAATTGTTGCTGAAGACTCAGAGGAAGATGGCGGTATTGATATGGCTGCAAGAATCGGAATTACCGGTTTTGAGTGGGTTTACCCAGGTAGTTCAGTTAATGCTGAAGGTCAAACATTACATAATGTACGTGCTGATCATCCTGATGACCCATATGGTGCTGCCCGTGATATTATGACATACAGCTATGGTGTTACACCACATATCATTGTAAGTGTAAACAATGATGCTGCTGCGGCAATATTTGGTAACAGCATTATTGATGATATTCGTGTAAACGACGCATATAACGGATATGCTGGTAACGAACATGTTTCAGGAACAATGGATCGTGGAGATGCAGTTGGAACTGCAATGGCACAAAATGGAATGAATATTTTTGAAATTCCACTACAATTTTTAATGGGAAATATTAGCATTCATTTTGTCTAAATTCCCATTTTTTCTTTTTTTAATGCATCATTACATAAAATGATAATGAAACACCAATTAATGAAATAACCAACATTATTAAACCATGCTTTTTAAGTGTTGGGTGTTTGGACTGTACTAAAAAGAACGGTAAGAAACATCCAAAGAATGTGAATGTTGCAAAAATAGTATTTTTTGAAAACAAACCAATGATAAATCCACCCCATGAAAATAAAATAGTAGCAATATATGAAAAGATTAATGCTGTTTTATTTACCTGAAGGTCTTCAGTTCTGTAAACTCTTATTTGAGCAGATTTAAGTCCTTCAACTAATGGAGTGCCGCATTTAGCGCAAAAGTCATAATCGTCTTGATTTTCGAATTGGCAATTTTTACATAAGCGTGTCATTACTTAACATTAATATTTCATCATATATAATTATTTTTTAAGCACTACAGCTATTTCATCAAAGTGATTTTGCATATAATCAACATTAGTCATGTTATTGTAAAATTCAAATCCTAATTTTTCCAAAACGCGAGCAGACTGTGCATTTTCACATCTGTATGTTGCATAAATCTCTTTAATATCTAAATCATTGAAAGCTCTTTTAATCAGTTCTTTTGATGCTTCAAATGCATAACCTCTTCCCCAATATTCTTCACCAATCCAGTATCCAAGTTCTGCTGTGTTATCACCCCAGTAGTGATTGCAGTCAGGATGAAATAACAATCCAACACACCCAATAGGAATATCATCTAAAACAACAGAATAGGTTTCTTTTTTTGCAAAAACTGTATTTATAATATTTAAGCTATCTTCAACACTTTCATGAGGTGGCCAGCCTGCAATAGGACCAATTTTTGGATTTTTGGCAAGATTATAAAGACATTCGGCATCACTACTTTTCCAGGGTCTTAAAATGAGATTTGGAGTTTTTAAAATCATTGTTTTAAACTATGAATTTAATTATATAAAAATTTTAAATATAAACACAGATTATATAATTAAATATGAAAATCAAAGATGGAATTGTCGGTTTGGCTGTTGGCGATGCACTTGGAGTTCCTGTTGAGTTTTCCAAAAGATCAAGTCTTGAAGCAAATCCAGTTACTGGAATGAGAAGTGGAGGTACCTGGAAAAAAGCTGCAGGAACCTGGTCTGATGATACTTCAATGTGTCTTGCAACAATGGGAAGTATTGTTAATAAAAAAGCAATAGATTATGCAGATATTATGCAGGAGTTTTGTGAATGGTATTTTAATGATAAATATTCACAAAACGGCACTTTTGATACTGGAATTACAACAACTATTGCAATAGAAAGTTACAAACCTGGAATGAATCCTCTTGAGTGTGGAGGAACCGGAGAAAGGGAAAACGGTAACGGTTCTCTTATGAGAATCCTTCCTTTGGCTTTTATCAAAGATATTTCTTTTGAAACAATTGAAGATATCTCATCTCTGACCCATGCTCATAAAAGATCAAGAATTGCATGTGTTTTGTACATACAAATTGCAAAATCAATGCTTAAAAATCCTGATTTAAGTATTAGACAACACATACAAAATGCAAGTTTGGAAATTATTGATTATTATGGTGAGTCTTATCAAGATGAGCTTAAGCATTTCCAAAGGATTTTTGATGATGATTATTCAGATGGAATTTCAAGTAAAGGATATGTTATCACAACCCTGGAAGCAGCTATTTACTGTTTGGAAAATACCACAAACTACAGGGATGCAGTTTTAAAAGCAGTTAACTTAGGTGAAGATACTGACACAGTTGCAGCAGTTTGTGGCGGACTTGCTGGAATTTATTATGGTTATGAGGATATACCTGTAGATTGGATTAGTGAAATTGACCAAATTCAATCCATCATTGATTTATGTGAAAATTACGAGGTCGTATGTTATGAATATTTATGAAACTATTAAAAATATTAGGGCTTCCTGCGATAATTATATAGACCCAAACCTGTTGGCATTTATCATTGATGATAACAACTACATGGGGACCAATAATATTCTAGAAATAAAAGGATATGACATTGCAGAAGACGACAGTTACGAGAAAAGACTTTTAAAAATCCATAAAAGCGAAAATATATTCCTTCCTTTTGGAATGATTACTTTTATGCCAATATTAAATGAATGCGATATTTTTTCTTCAGAGGATTATAATTTACAACTTAGCGAAGCTGAATTTGACGAATACAGCAATAATGAAGAAAAATTATTCGGAATTTTAATAAAAAAGAATTCACAGGAATTTCTTATTGGAAAAACAGATGTTTGTAATTGCAGTGTAACTGCTTCATTTAAGGAATTTAAAAAAATAGACGGTGAATTTTATAAAAAAATTAAATAAATAATAGATAGTAAAATTATCTATTAATAAAATTCTTTTTAATTCTCTCCCACATTGCCTGTTCTTCACCACAGCCAGACATCATAATATTTTTATATTGAGACTCAACAACTAAATCAGATAACTTTTTAATTCTTTTATCCAATTCATCATATCCTATTGGATAAAATTCTGCTGATTCAAACTCTTTTTTAATAATATTATAATATTCTTCACCTTTTTCAACAGAGTGTCTTCCAGGAAGAACAATAACATGTTCGGGATTCATACTTTTAATTACATTGAAGTGGTCGTTAAAGATATCCTCTTCATCAACATCAGGAGTTGTGTAAATAAATTCCAAAGGACTGTCCAAGTAGCTTTTCATGAATAATGCATTGATTTTAAGTGCATCACCGTTATCTCCCTGTCCAATACCAACGTTTTTGTCACCAACTCTTATAACTTCAAATCTTCCAGGTGGAATAAAAGACATATCTAAATTATCAAATACATTATGAATTGTCTTTTCAATATTTTCAACTTTAGGAGTAAAAGATGAATAAGCAGTAATTGAAGCTAATGTATTGTAAATATTGTGGAATCCAAATGCAGGAACATTTAATTCCAAGTCAAGTTCAATATTTTTTGCTGCGTGATAGTTGTATACTTCACCTTTAATAACCAGTTTCCATGAATCTGGTTTAAATTCAGCATCTACAAGTTTTACATTAGGTTCAGGACGTTTAAAACCGCAACTGCAGGAATAAACTCCTCTATGATTTAAATAATATTGTGAATAATCTAAAATTTCACCACAGTTTGGGCAGACAACTTCTGCTTTATCAAAATCACTGATTTGAGAAATTTCGATTCCATAGAAATTGACATGAACATCATTTTGTTTTTCACTACCTATCCATGCAGTTCTTGGATCATCAGCATTTGAAACAATTACTCCATCTTTCATACCATAGGATAATAATTGTTTAGCACGTAAATACTCAGTGAAAGGATTTTTAACACCTGAAACCTGAGTATGTTCCTGAGAAATAGTTGTATATACAACACCAATAGGATTTAATAATCTTTGAACAGTATCCGGAATTCCGTATTTTATATTACGAATACCATATTCAAAAACACCTAAATCTCCTTTATGTTTTAATAGTGCTGTTGTAATTGAATTAATAGTGTTATTCTCAAAACTTTTTTTAATTGGAATATCATTTTCCATTAATTTAATTAAAAGAGTGGTGGTAGTAGTTTTTCCGTTTGTACCAGTTACTAAAACAGATCCTAAATCCATCTCACTAGCTAAATCAGATATCGCATCCTGACCCGCAATGCGAGTGAAAATATATCCAGGATAATTTCCTCCATTACTGATACCTGAACTAAATAATGAAATAAGTGTTTTAGCACTAAGTTTAGCAAAATTAAATTTAAACTTACCAGTCATGCAATTAACTTTATGTTTGATAGTATTTAATTATACCTAATATTTAGATAATTTAGTAAAAAATTGTTAAAAAAAATAAAATAAGAATCCAACTTAATTTGCAGTTGGATTAGTTATAACAGGTTTTGGAATTTTATCAGTGATTTTAGAAGTTGAATCTTTCATTTTTGCAAGTAAATTGTCTTTATCAGAACAGTCTACTAATATATTTTCTAAAACATCACTTAAAGTTTCAGTTGGAATGATTTCAATCATATCTTCGTATTTTTTCTCAATCATAACATCTTTTAAGTTAGATTTAGGAATCAATACTTTTTTCATTCCAGCTTCAGCAGCTGCTTCGATTTTAGCAGTTGCACCACCAATAGGCATTACATCTCCACGTACATTAAGAGAACCTGTTAATGCAACAGTCTGGTCAATTGGAATTTCTTCAATAGCTGAAATTACTGCAGTTGCAATAGTTACACTCGCAGAGTCACCTTCAACACCATCGTAGGTTTGGATGAACTGAACGTGAATATCGTAGTTTGAAATATCCTTATTTGAATATTTTTTGATTAATGCACTTACGTTGTGTACAGATTCACTAGCAATTTCACCTAATTTACCGGTTGCAATGATTTGACCACCAGTTTTTGATTGGGTTGGTGCAGCTTCTGCTGCAATTGGAGATACAATTCCACTTCTATCTCCGATAACTGCAAGACCATTAATAAGACCGACTCTTCCACCTTCAGCAGATACCATACTGTAGTCTTTTCTTTGCATAATGGATCTGTCAGCTATTTGCTGTTCTAAGGTTCTTGCATATCTTTTTGCTTCCAATACATGTTCAGCAGTTACAAGATCTGCTCCATTTTCAATAGCTACATCCCCTGCAGACCTTACAAGTCCACCGAGTTCTCTTAATTTTAAGGTAAGAGCATTTTGTTTTCCAGATCTTCTTTTTGCTTCCATAATGATTTCATCTAAAGCATCAGTTCCAAAGTGAGGAATTCTTCCATCATTTTTAACTTCCTGAGCTACAAACTGAACTAATTTTTCTCTGTTTTCAGTAGTATCTTCCATGTAGTCTTTCATAAAGACCTCATAACCATATCCTCTGATTCTGGATCTCATTGCAATGTGCATTCCTTCAAGAACCTGAAGGTTACCGGAAGCTACAAGTACAAAGTCACACGGTACTGACTGGGATCTTACCATAGCACCACTTGAGTTTTCACTTTGACCGGTAATAGAGTATTGTTTTTCCTGCATTGCAGATAAAAGCTCCTGTTGGGTTTTCATAGACATTGTACCAATTTCGTCAATGTATAAAACTCCACGGTTTGCTTTGTGAATCATACCTGCTTCTACACGTTCGTGTGCAGGAGTTCCAAGTCCACCGGATTGGTATGGGTCGTGACGTACATCTCCTAAAAGAGCACCAGCGTGAGCACCGGTTGCATCCATAAATGGTGCAAATCTGGAGTCTTCATTGTTTACTAACAATTTAGGAGACATATTTGCATTTTTTGGTTTGATTTGGATTGAAATGAGTAAAATTAAAGCTGCTGCAATAATGGATTCAAGTAATCTTCCATACATAAATCCGATTACCAACACACCACCGATTGCAAACATTGTAATAATTGTTTTTTTCTCCTCATGACCTTTAGCAGAGCCTTTAGTTGCTTTTACAATCTTTTTACCTTCACCTGCAGGTACAGTTCTTATAAGAGGGTGATTATTGTCCTCCATATTCGGATATACCAATACATCTTTTAAAGTTTCATGAGGTAAAATTTGTGCCATTCCTTTAGCAAGCATGGATTTTCCTACACCCGGATCTCCAATAAGCAATACATTCCTTCTTTGTTTTGCTGCTTTTTTTATTGTTTCAATGGACTCTTCGTGTCCAATAACTTGATCAATTAATAAAGGTGGGACTTCAATATCTTGTGAACTTTTAATATTATCATAATCTAACATAGGTTGAGTTTCTTCATTTTTATTTTCTTCTTCTTTTGGTTGAGAAACTTCCTCTTGAGGTGAATCTTCAGTTAATTCCACTTCATCTAATTTCATAACAAACCTCCTTTCAGTAAATAAGTCATCATTAAAAAATTAATCTCCTATACTATATAAATATTATTTAATAAGAGAATATATAAAGTTTTCCAATTTAGTAAACAAAAGTTACTTTAATATTTTTCACACTAAAAACAAATAGACTTTACTTATTTTAAAATTATTTATAACATTAATAATAAAATATTCAACTATGACAAATTGTATCATGGTTCAGGGAACCTCATCAAATGCAGGAAAAAGTATGCTTGTAGCAGCATTATGTAGAATTTATAAAAACAGAGGATACAAAGTAGCCCCATTTAAATCCCAAAACATGTCCTTAAACTCATACACAACTAAGGAAAACGGGGAAATTGGAATAGCTCAAATGCTACAGGCACAAGCTGCAATGATTGAACCAAGTGTACATATGAACCCGATTTTACTTAAACCAAAAGGAGATTTCACATCAAATGTAATCATCCAGGGAAAATCAATTGGAGATATGAACTTTTATGACTACCAGCACAAATACCATGATACAGCACTCAAAGCCGTAAAAGAAAGTTTAGACATCTTAAAAGAAGAATATGATGTTATTATTATTGAAGGTGCCGGTTCTCCTGCTGAGATTAATATGAGAGACCAGGATCTTGCAAATATGGAAATTGCACATCTTGCAGATGCAAATGTCATATTAATTGCAGATATTGAAATGGGAGGTGTTTTTGCATCAATTGCAGGAACATATGTGCTTCTTGATGATTATGACAGATCAAGGCTAAAAGCAACTGTTATTAATAAATTCAGAGGTAATTTGGATATTTTAAAACCTGGTCTTGAGCGAATTGAAGAAATAACCGGAGAACCTGTTTTAGGTGTTCTTCCATATGATGAAACATTAAAATTACCTGAAGAAGACTCAGCATCCCTAACCACACATGTTTTTGAAGAAGACAAAGACATAACAATTGGTGTTATCAGACTTCCAAAGATAGCTAACTTTACTGATATTGATCCTTTTGAATTTGAAGATGATGTTTCTGTTAAAATGATTGGAGTAAACGATGATATTGGTGATGTTGATGCTATTTTAATTCCTGGAACACGTAATTCAACAGAAGATATGTTTTCCCTTCGCGAAAGTGGTCTTAGTGAAAAAATAATTAAAAAAGCGAAAGAAATACCTGTTGTAGGGATTTGTGGCGGATTGCAGATTTTAGGAAACATTATTCATGATGAAGACAAACGTGAATCAAAACACGGAACAATGGAAGGTCTTGGTCTTTTGGATATTGAATCAACATTTACAAGAGAAGAAAAAATCGTAACACAGTCAACTGCAACAATTCCAGATGATTTAGAAGGACTTGCAGGAGAAATATTTAAAAACATTGCTGGTGAAAGCGTTAACGGATATGAAATCCACGAAGGAACAACTGATTTATTAAATTCAAAACCAATGTTTAATGTTACAAAAGGACAGGGAAATAACGATAATGGAATGTTTGACGGAGCATGTAATGGAAATGTATTTGGAACATATTTCCACGGAATTTTCCATAATTATAACTTTAGAAAAGAGTTTTTAAACTACATTAGAGTTAAAAAAGGTCTTGAGGCAAAATATGGTGAAGATCCATACGAAACCCAAAAGGATTATTCCTTAAACAGACTTGCTGAGATTGTTGAGCAAAATCTTGATATGGAAATTATCGATAAATTGTTATTTAAACAATAATTTCCTCATTTTCTTTTTTAATATGAATGCTTAATGATTTATAAGTTAAAATAAGCATTACAATTATCTGAATTACATCAGAAGAACAATTGCCATGAAAATACCAAATTCATGTGAATTAAATAGTACTTCTCCAATAAGCATGAAAACTACAAACATGGAAACATTAAGTAAAATGCTTAAAAGTGAGTAAATACTCTTTCCTATACCTATAAAGTAATAATTAGTTATTCTAACAACTGGTTGTGAGAATAAACTTAAAATACTAAATACAATAAGACTTCCAATAGCTTTTTTTGCTTCAGTATTATCTGTGAAATAAACAATGATGCTTTTGTATGAAAACAGATATATTACACTAACAATAGCTGTAACAAGCATTACAATAATTATTAGTTTTTTAAGAGTTTGTGAAAGTGTTTTAAACCTTTTAGCACCGGTGAGGTGTGCTGTTACAATACAAATTCCCTGGGAAATTCCCTGGATTGGGGTAAACATCAATGTTTGAATTCTAAGAAGTACAACATATCCAAATGAAATCATTGGATTTGCAAATAAATAAATTGCATAATTAATCATAATACCCAATATTGCAATTATTAAACCGTTTAAAACTAAAGGAACTGCAATTCTAACAATTTCTTTTATAATTTACCTATCATATGTGAAGTTTTGCCTGCTTAATTTAACAACAACATCTGCTTTTACATAGTACAAGTAATAAAACAATAGAAATGAAACTAAACATCCCAATGCTGTTGCCAGTCCTGCTCCAAAGATTCCAAAATTACATTTATAAATTAAAATCGGATCTAGAACGATATTTACTATACTTCCGGCCATTACAATATATGATGCTCTTTTTGTATCTCCTTCACTTCCCAAAATAGCTGAGAAATAGTTACTTAGTAATGTAAAAACTATGAAAATAACCGGAATTAAAAAATAACTGGCTATTAAATTAGTGTATTGTTCAATATGAGCTATACTACAAACAGGTTTAATAAGTAATATAAACATTACTGGAATTAGAACTGCTAAGATTAAAATAATAAATAAACCGTGACAAGCAATGTTATTTGCCCTGTCATACTCATTAGCACCAAATGAAGTTGAAATCATCACATTACATGATCTTCCAATTCCTTCACCTAGTTTTTGAAGAATATAATATAAATTAAGAACATATCCAACGGCGATTATAGCACTTTGACCTAAACCTGCAATCCATATAGCATCAACAACACTATAAAAAGTATGTAAAAATAAGATTACAATTATTGGAATGCTCAATAAAAAAAACAGACTTTAAAGGGTTTTTTGGATATCTTCAATTCGGTTCATACTATTATTTAATATTTTTATTTTTAATAAATATTAATTTAATGTAAGAACCGAAAGGAAGTTTTTATTCAACTTTCTTAAAAATTAGTTTCCATTTTTCAGATCTTTTTTCATCCAAAAAATGCTGTGAACATGAATCCAGTACGAAACCTTCCCTGTTAAATATTTGAGTTAACTTGGATATTGAATAATCTCTTTCAAATAAGCTTTTTTGCCATATTAACTTGTCATGTTCATAGTATTTAACATCAGTTTTGATTAAATCACTATCACGGCTTTGAACAAGAGATAGCTTTGAATAGCCATTAAAAGAATCTTTATTATATTCACCAGGAGTAAGGATATCAAAATTATTTATATCAAAAATAAATAAACCACCATCTCTTAATAAAACATTAGCATTCTTAACTATTCTTTTTACATCTTCAATGTCAGTTATATGATTTAGGGCTCATCAGTACATGTTATAAAATCATAGACTTCCCCATCATTAAATTCTGATGCATTGCACTTTATAAATTCAACATCACAGTATTTTGACCTTGCAACATCCAGCATTTCAGCTGAAAGGTCAACACCTTTGGTTTGGATACCATTATCTTTAAAAAATCCGCATAATGTTCCTGTTCCACAGCAGATATCCAAATTTTTCTTAAATGTTTCATTAGGATACATACAATCAAAATATTTAAGCATTGAATCGCCAAATGAAACAAAAAAGTCACTAATACCGAATTTGTCATACATTTGCGCTAATTCTACATAAACGTCATCCATAATATCACTTCATTAATATTAAAAATTTAAGTATGCCTAAATTAGAATTTGTTTGTTAACATTAATAAAGTTAATCTATGAAATCACGCATTAATCATCGTAAAACGGCTGAGCACCACATTTCCAGATTGTAGTAACTTCGTCCAGTTCTTCTTCAAGATTAAATTCTGAGCCCGGAGCAATAATAATATCTAAATCAACGTCCTGACCAGTTACAAGAATCTTTGTGGATTTTGGCATGAGTAAAATATTTGTATATTTTAAATCTTCACCATATTTAGGATTACTACTTGCCCTAAATGGAATTTGAGGAACATAAACCCCATCAACAGCATTTTCAACCATGAAGTTTTCGCTATCCTTATATACAAGCGCAACATCTTCTTCAAGTTCAGCAGAATGTTCTTTTAAAATTTTTAAAATTGCATTTATAGATTCTATAAACTCTTTTTCTTCATCAGTTGGCTCATAACAGACTCTTATGAAAGTTTCAATTGGAATAGAGATATTATGATCTGAAAAAGGATTGATTGTTACTTCTGCGTATTTGTCAGTTTGTCCCAACATTGCTGCAAGGTCACTCATAAATAAAATATATGCAGAACTTCTAATACCTGATTTTTCCATTTCCTTATCACTTGTAAACAATGGTACTGCTTTAGTTCCGTCCTCAGCAGTTAAATACTGAATATTAAATCTAACCTGACCTTCCGGTTCAAACACATCACCAGGTTTTGCATCTTCCATTCCCTCAAACATATTTGGAGAATATGAAACCGGCATGAACAATTGTGCTTTTTTTAATAATTCAAAAAATTCCCTTTGAGTCTCACCAGTTATTTCTTTTGCCATTACTTCTTCCAAACGGGAATTGTCAATACCAATATTTTCATCTACATAATCCATAATAACCACCTATAAATGATTTACATACTTTGTAAACTCAGAAAGTTCATCAAGAATGTTTTTAAAAAATTCTACGCTGTTTGGCATGTCCTGTTCATTATAGACATCCATCAGATACATTAACATCATAATTATTTCAGGATTAGCTCCAAGCTGAATATTATTCTTCTTAAAGTATTCAACATCCTCACTAACAGGTTTTTGTTCTTCTCCGGATTTTAAAAACATAAAGAAGTTGAATAAATGATTATACAATTCAATGTTTTTGTTTGTATGATACAAGTAATCTGCAAGCTTGAAATAATTGGATATTAATATTTCAACATTATATGAATATTTAAAAATATCACATGTTAAATCTTTTAGTTTTTCTTCCTCATTTTTAGTTTGATAAAGCTCACACAATCTCATTAAAATTGAATCAGAAACAGGATTAATCTGATTAGCTATTTTTAAATACTTTTCTGCCTTGTCAAGTTTACCAGTATTTAGATATACAATGGAATAAATCGTATAGATTTCTTTTAATGGCTCATCCATGCCCAATACATTAACTTTGTTTATATCTTCAAATTTTCGCTAAACATTAGCTCTTCAAGAGGATTTGCGAAGTGGTAATAATCAATTGTTTTGTAATGTGGATTTTCATCTAAAAAATTGCTGATTTTGGTTATTACATCTTCGAAATTGCATTTATTTAGCATATTTATAATCTCTTCTAAAAATTCCATATGCCTCACCTTGATAAGATATTATGTATTAACAACTTAATAACAATTGCTAATTCTAAGAAATTTTCTAATTTGGTAGAAAAATTATATTGATAATACTCACTATTTAAATAAACTCAAAAAAAGTAATACTTTTAAATACTTTCAACTCCAAAATTATAATTAGTAATACTGAGTATTTAAATAAATTCAAAAAAAGTAATACTTTAAGGTGTTTTACAATGATTGATGAGATAACAGATTACCTATTTGGATTAAAAATGACTATTGTTTCAGGAGTATTTCTTCTTATAGCAGTTATTTTTATGATTTTTAATATCCAAACTCCATTTTACTTAAACCCTGCATGGGCAACTGTAATAATAAGTGGAATTCCAATGCTTCTTTTGGCAACAACCAGATTAATTCGTGAAAAATGGATTTCATCTGCTCTTTTAATTGCAATAGCTATGATTGCATCACTTTTAATAGGTGAAGTATTTGCTGCAGGTGAAGTTGCATGGATTATGGCACTTGGAGCGCTTCTTGAAGACTGGACTGTTGAGAGAGCTAAAAAAGGTTTAAAAAACCTGATTGATTTAACTCCCCAAACAGGAAGAAGAATAATTAACGGCAAAGAAGAAGTAATTCAGGTAGATGAAATAAAAATCGGAGATATTTTAAGAATACTTCCAGGTGAAAGTGTACCTGTTGATGGTGAAATTATAACTGGTACAACATCCCTTGATCAGTCAATTATGACTGGAGAATCACTTCCAATTGATAAGGAAGTTGGTGATGAAGTATTTTGTGGTACTATTAATCTGTATGGTGCTATTGATATTAAAGCAACCAGTTTAGGTGAGAATTCTTCACTTCAAAAATTAATTGATCTTGTAAAAGCAGCTGATGAAAAACAGGCCCCTACTCAAAGAATAGCTGATAAATGGGCAACATGGCTTGTTCCTGTCGCATTGTTAATTGCAATAGCTGCATGGTTAATAACAGGAAATATTGAAAGAGGAGTTACTGTTTTAATAGTATTTTGTCCATGTGCACTTATACTTGCAACACCGACTGCAATTATGGCGGCTATTGGTCAGGCAACAAAATATGGAGTTCTTATTAAATCCGGAGAAGCACTTGAGACATTAGGCAGTTTAAATACTTTAGTATTTGACAAAACAGGAACTTTAACCTATGGAAATCTTGAAGTAAGTGATGTTATCCCACTTAGCGAGGATTTAACAGATATGGATTTACTTAAAATTACTGCATCCTGTGAAAAACTAAGTGAACATCCTTTAGCAAGAGCAGTTGTAAAAAATGCAAAAGAATCCAATATTGATATTGAAGAACCTGAAGAGTTTAAAATGTATCCTGGAAAAGGAGTGGAATGTAGAAATTCCTACGGTCATGTATATGCCGGAAACTCCAAATTCTTACTTGACAACAATATTTGCGTAGATGTGGATACTCAGTTGGACAAATTAAAAAATGAAGGAAAAGCTTCAATACTCGTTGCACTAAACGGTAAAGTTATCGGATTAATCGGATTATCTGATGTGATTCGTGAAGATTCCAAACAGATGATTGAAAGACTCCATGATTTGAATGTTGAGACTATATTACTTACAGGAGATAACACAAAAACTGCAAATTACTTTGCAAGCCAAGTTGGAATTAAAAAAGTTTACGGCAATCTGCTTCCTGAAGAAAAACTCACATGGATTGAAAAACTTAAAAAAGAAGATAAAAAAGTCTGTATGATTGGAGATGGCGTAAATGACGCACCTGCACTTAAAACAGCTGATGTAAGTGTTGCAATGGGATCAATTGGAAGTGATGTTGCAATTGAAGCTGCAGATATTGCACTTTTAGGTGATGACATTGGAAAAATCCCATATCTTAAAAAACTCTCAAACTCCACATTGTTTACAATAAAAGCAAATATCACAATATCAATGGCAATTAATGCACTAGCAATTATCTGTTCTGTTTTAGGTCTTTTAAATCCAGTAACTGGAGCTATTGTTCACAATGCAGGATCTTGTTTGGTTGTATTGAATGCTGCTCTTTTATATGACAGACATTTCGATGATTCCATTAAAAAAGTTGATTTGAAAAATAGTGAACATACACATTACCATTTCCACAATGATGGAGAACATACTCACTCACATGAAGGAATTAAAATCCTTGATGAAATTCATACAAAAAATGGAATTAAACACATGCATGCACACAAACATAAGTTGTGAATTTATTTTACAACTACTTTTTTTATAATTTTAAACTCAAATTAGTTAATTTGACCATTTACGGCTTAATTCAACGTCATTAAATACTGTTTTTTCCTGACATTCTTTTAACTCACTAATGTTGCCTCTAAAGAATTTTAAACAGAAATCTTTTTTTGGATTGAAATTATCACAGTTTAAATGAATATTTTCCTGGCAGTTATCACAAGCAATGTCTGAACCTTGTTTGTTTTTACAGGACAATTTATCGTTATCATCAAGATAACGGTATTCACAGTCGTTAAATATTATATTATTCATAATCCAAATCCTCCATTTTTTTATTTTATTATATTACAATCTGTTAATAAGAGAATAAATAAATTATTATCCATATTATAATTTATTTTCATGTCGAATACCATTTATCCACATCAACTAAGTAGAAGAGATTTCCAATTAGGAATATATAAAAATAAATTTCAATAAACATTATTTTATGGACACAATTGTTTCTATAAATGACATTTATAAAAAATTCGATAAAGATAATGTTTTAAATGGAATTACAGTTGATATTCCTAAAGGAGCTATTTGTGGTCTTGTTGGCCCAAATGGTGCAGGTAAAACAACTTTATTAAGAATTATCGCCTCACTTCAAAAACCTAATTCTGGCCACGTTAATGTCAATACTGATGTTTTCAGTGCATTGATTGAACAGCCTGCTTTATTTTACGAATTAAATGCGGTTGATAACATTAATCAACAATTAATTTTATATGGGCTTGAAAACGAATGCAACCCAAATGATTTCCTAAAGTATGTTGGTCTTGAAGATACTAAACAGAAGAAAGTGAAAAATTTTTCATTGGGTATGAAACAAAAAATAGCTATTGCTATGATGTTGGTTGGGAATCCGGAATTAATTATTTTAGATGAACCGATGAACGGTTTGGATCCGCAGGGAATTATCAATCTCAGAAATTTAATTCTGAAACTGAATAATGATGGGGTGACATTTTTAATTTCAAGTCATCTTCTTTATGAACTTGAAAAAATTGCTACTGATTTTATTTTTATTAATCATGGAGAAATCATCTCTAAAATGACAATTGATGAATTCTTGGAAATGAATAAAGGATATATTCAATTGGAAGTCAATGATACTGATTTGTTAAAAAAAGCAATGGAAGATTTGAAAATTCCATTTGTTGAAGTTGATGATTCTAAAATGAATATCTATACTAATTATACAATTACTGATTTAATAATCAAGCTCAATAGCTATGGTTGTATTGTTAAGAGATGTTTTAATGTTGAAAATACTTTGGAAGACTTTTTTATAGGGTTGATGAGAGAAAATGATGAATAGAATTCTTAAAGCTGAACTGTACAAAATTACTCATGAGAAATGGCTGATATTAGCTTCAGCATGTATGATTATATTTTCCATTGGATTTATTGCCATGCAAAAGACCGCAATGACTTATACAGTTGGAATAAATCGAGTTGTCTTTTTGCCAATGGTAATGTACGGGATTGTAATAGCTACATTAATTAGCGTTTTTGTATCTGAAGAATTCAATGACGGTTTTATCAAAAATAAAATCATTGTTAACGGCAATCGCAGCGAAATATATAAAATGGGATTATTATCAAATTTCATTGCATCCCTAATCGTCTATATAATAACTAATTTATTCACATTGATTGTATCCTATTTCTTATTTTCCATAAACATCACTATATTGGATTATCTTTCATATTTCATATTTGGAATCTTTATAATGCTGGCATTCTTAGGTATTTTCTATTTAATATCCATAATTGTTGCTAAAAAATCAAAAGCTATTATTATGAATATGGGTTTGGCATTTATGCTGTTGATTATTGGTATGATAATGAACGGAATGTTAATGTTGGACAATAATTTTTATATTGAATTATTTTATGATTTAAACCCTTATGGGCAAATTGCACAATTAACAGCAATGAACTGTGTTAATATGTTAAGGTGCATTATAATTGACATAGTTCTTTTTATCATATTTTCCATATGCGGTATAAAATATTTTAATAAAAAAGATATTTCAAATTAAATAATAATTATGTGGAATACCACTTATCCACATTAACTCTTTGAGTTTGAACTTCAGATATTAATTTTTCATAAGCTCCAGTGAATGCTACTACACAATCATCGTGAATAGCTTCATTTGGATATGCAGTTATTTTTTCTAGAAATTCCATCGCCCATTTTTTGGTGAACCCGGTCGAATCCTTTCCAACAAGGAAAATTCCCTTCTTTTGAATATCTGCAGAAACTCTTCTTGCACGGTCAACTTTGTTTTCTCTTGAGTTACCGGTGCCCGTAGTGAATCCTCTTCTGTTTAATTCATCTATGATTAATAATCCGAAGTTTTTGCCTGTGCTTCCGTCGAGTTCAATATATTGCACATCTGACTTGTCACGTGCTGCAGTATTTAATATTTCATTGATCAGGTTTCTTGACTCAAGTTGAAATTCATATGAGTCCAAGATGTAAATATTTCCAGATAGATCTTTAGCTAGTAGAACACCTGCTGTAAAATCCGGATCACTTCCTTTCAACTTGTCATCATTCAATACTTCAGTAGCTGCAAGATCCCAATATCTGATAATCTTAATTATTGGGATTTTCATGTATTCGTCATGAGAAATCAAATGGAAGTCTGATTCATCGAATAGCTGACCTTTAACTGATGCATACCAGTTACCATTCATTAACTGTTCACGTGTTACCCTATCCAATCCCATCAGGTATTCTTCATAATCTTTCCTGTCCAGATAAACATTATCCAGATAGCTTGAGCTAATGAATCTTATTTGCGATTTATCTTGGATGTCAGTGTCTATTTTTTCTATGAATCTTTCACGCACCCATTTGTTTCCACGTTTACCTGGATTACTTGAGCACATTAACTGTGTAGGAAGTTTGTTATCTTTTGTTTTCCTTACTCTAGACCGCATATAAATGTATTTGAACCTTTCAAGCTGTGTCAGCTCATCAATGCCTATGAACTGATATTCTGAACCCTGATAAGTATCGAGGTCATTGATGTTTCTTAAATATCCGAAAGTTAATGAATTTCCATTGGGAAATGTCCATGAATGTTCGGTTCCATCCCACTTTGGTTTGATGCTTGCATTATTTTGAACTTCCTTTCGATTTAACCACTGACTTGCTTTATGAATTAAAGCTCCTTTACGCTTCAAGTCCGATAAAGTACGTCTCAAGATGAGGGCATGATATTCATTAACATCATCCTGAACATAAAACAGTGCCCTCATTAACAGACTTGTTGATTTGGAACCTCCTGCGGCACCTCCAATCAATACTTCCTTTTCAGTTGCTAAAATCATTTCAGCCTGCTTTGGAAATGGAGAGAATGGTATATATGGATTTTCATATACGCACTTCTGAAGAATAGCTTTATCTCTAGCATCTAAATAGAATTCACCTTTTTCATCATACATTGTTATCATCTATCTGTTTTGCAAGGATTTCTATTTCATTCATGATGTCCTTTTGTGAGATTTCAATTTTCTTATCTTCCAGTTCAAGAACCCTGTTTTTGAATAGCCTGTCCATTTCATCTTTGAATAATCTGTTTTTAGCTTCAAATGCTTTAACGGATAATTCAAGATATCTGATTTTCAGTTCGGTAATGTCGATTAAATATCTTGCCAGGCTTTTTTCATTGGCATTGTATCTTACTTCCTGGTCCAGCTTTTCAAAGTCGATTTCAAGGCCAACTGCATTTTTAGTTATTTTATCCAAGTTTTCCAAACCTGTTTTAATGTCTGTGACCTGTTGCTGGAGAATTGAATCAATAGCTAAATCGATATTGTCCTCGTAAACGTTATTGTCGGTTATCTGTTTTTGTGTGATTGCTCTGTTTGTTAATGCATCTTTTTGTCTTGCTCTTGGATCTTTATCATTATCAGTTAAATTGTATTTCTTTTTGAATCTGGAAAATGTTGCTCTGCTTACTTCAAATTTGTGTTCCTCATCCAGCCATCTTCTGACGCTTTCATCTGTTGCTCCTTGAGTTTTCATTACTTGGATTTCATCCAGAAGGGTTTCCAGAAAATCTCCTTTTGTTAGTTTCAATCCTGCTTTGAATTCTTTAAATGTTGTAAGTGAAACTTCACGATCATATTTTGTCTTTAACAGTTCTATGATTTCCTTGTTGCTCATTGCCTTCTTGCAGCAGTTTATTATTTCCTGTTCGTGCTGTTCTAGAAAATAATGAATATCTGAATTTACTCTGCCCATGGTGATGGTTCTCCTATAAATCTCTTAATTCGCGTTCAAGTTCCTGTTTTCTCTCTTCAATTAACTGGAATTCCCTTTGTTTCATAATTCTTTCATAATTTGGGTTGTTGTGTATTAATGTTATTGTTTCCTGTGCATCGCCAATAGCTATTAGCATAGCTCCAAGTTCGTATGCATCCTTGTGTGTAAAACTAGATTCTTCTACTATTTTTTTGAGTGTTATTTCAACTCTTGCGCTGATGTTGGTTTTTTCAGGTAACATAATACATATATTTATTATGTATTATATATAAAATTTTATTATAAAAAAAATATAAAAGTAATAATAAATATTACTTTCACTTATGAAAAATAGTTTCTTTTGAAGAGTTATATACGTGAGATATATTTTTTGAAGCTATTCATCATCGCCCATTTCATCAAGTTCTTTTTGAAGGTCGTGGATTTGCATTTCCTTGTAAAATCTTTCGAACTTACCTACTTCAATGAGATAAGATGAAACTTCAAGAGCATCTCTAAAGGTATAATTGGACTCTTTGATAATTTGCTTTTTGTCTTCATCCATGTAGGATGATGTATTATTTATATTGGCCATAGCTATTACAACCTGTATATAATAATTAATATAATATTTTATTATTTCAATTATATAAAATTATCATTATTAAATTCATAGAAAATAATTAATTTTTCATAGCTATTGTTGCCTATAGAATAATGAATGTAAGAGCCGATTAAATTAATAGATATTTTTTTCCTTTAATTTAATGGAATGACATTAACATTAACGGACGCTATCTTGTAAATAAAATCTGATTTTAAACTGCGATATATATATGCAAGGGTTTTGAAAAGAAGTTTTTAATAACTGAACCCAATCGTTAATGTTAAAAATGGATGTTATGTTTCCAACAGCATATGTGGTTAAAGTTTAAAAAATTAGAAAAAAGAAATGATTATTGGATTAAGTGCTTTTCGACTAAATCCAATAGCATTTCGCTTGCTGTTGCATATCCCCCCATTTGGGCATGCATCTGTGAACCGGAATCTTCATCAAACAATAAATATTCCTTTTCACATTCAAGCATATCATAGAATACTTTTGCTTCACCTTGTGTCATTTCTGAGGTTCCATCCATTACAATGGTCAAACAATCCAAATCCTTAATAATGTCAGTATTGTCGAATTTTCTAAGTTCATCACAAATGGTTTCGGATGTTGCTCCGTGCTTGTAAATGTAATCTTCAAGCATGAAGTCCAATTGTGCGGGACGAACTTCTTTTGGCATTTTTTGAATCATTTCAAGTCTTTTAGCAAAGGCACCGCCCCAGTTTGCATTGCCTGGATCAACAATACACATTCTAACACGTTCATCATAGATTGCGGCTCTAGGCACTAGAAATCCTCCAAAGCTTATTCCGAAAAGTATTATGTTTTCCTCATCTATGCCTTCAAAGTTTTCTAAACAGTAATCGATAATTGGGGTTATTACATTTTCTATATCATGTCTGAATGGAATTCCGTTCATTCTAAGGGCAAATCCCTGACCTGGACCGTCATACACAAGACAGTTTATTCCTCTTTCGAGTGCCTGTCTGTAAACCCATGCAGTATCTTCTGCGAAAGTATCTCTTCCAGGAGTCAATATCATTAACGGTGCATTTTCATCTGCAACGGGAGATTGATAATAATGTGCTGGAAGAAATGAGTCTCCATAAGGGATTTCGATATATTCTCCTGGGAAAGTGGATACTTCTAGATATTTATGATAACAATCCAAACTGTTTTGAGAATACTTGGAAAGTCTATCATCATCAATTGAGTTAAAATACATTAAAGCAATTCTCCAATAGGTTGATGCCCTTAGATATGCACTTTCTTTTGTCACGTTACTGTTGGAGTTTTCTGCTCTTTTTTCAAGTGTTGTTGCCATTTCAGACCATGCATCAATCCATTCTTTTCCTGCTTTGAATTTAGCAACTGTTTCCAGTACTTCCCCTACATCTGCCATTTGCAGGTAGGTTAATCCTAGTGCATGTCTTATCAGTGCATCCTGCAGGACATTGTCGCTGAATTTATCCGCTGACCAGTGGCCTTCAACGCCAACTGACGGCATTTTATTCATCATTTTTTTCATTAATATCACCTCAAATTGTTTTTTATAAATTCACGAGCTTTTCTAAAGTCTTTTTCGTTGGGATGGTTTTTGGCTATTCCACCGATTTTTTCGAAAAATCCATATGTGTCATATCCTCTGCAGCTGAATCCTCCAATGAATTCGCAGTCTTGGGATCTGATTGTTTTTTGGATGCCTCTTGCATAGTTTATGTAATTAATACCGCATGTGTAAACAGTGAAAACCTTTTTGCCGGTCAAGTCAATTTCTGAAGCCAGCTTTTCGATGCCTTTGTGGAATTTATGGAAATATATTCCTGAAGCAAATCCTATTGCATCATAAACTGAAAAATCTGTTTTTTTAGCTTCAGATATTTTTAATAAGTCGATATCATTTGAATATGCCATTACGTCGAGAACTTTTTTTGTATTTCCATGGTGTGATGAAACATATATTATTGCGGTTTTCATTTTTTATCATCTCGAAAAAATTTTATTTCCTATAAAATAATTTCCTATGAAACTATTTCATAGAAAACTATTTAACAATAATCATATATAAACATTGCTATGGAAGAAAAAAAATTAGGATTCCTAATAGCCAATCTATTCAACGATTACACAAACTACATGAATAGCTATCTTAAAGAAATGGATTTGACATTAAGTCAGACAAGAGTGCTCCTTGTTTTAGCATTGAATAATGGTGTTTCTATAGATTATCTTGCAGAAAAAGCAAACATAGGAAAAAGCAGCGTAACCAAATCTGTGAAGATACTTGAAAAGAAAGGATTTCTGACAAAAGAAATTGATCCCGAAGACAATCGTAGGAAAATCGTTAAAATCACAAAAAAAGGAAAAGAAATACAAAAGGCAGCTCTTCAAATCAATAATGAAATAGAAGAATCAATAATCTCTAAAATAGGTGAAAATGAAATTAAAACCTTAAAAGAACAGTTAATCACATTAGACGAATTAATTAAAAATTAAAAAACAGTAAATAACTTTTTGAAATTTAAATAAGGTTTTGTTTCCAATTATGTATATTTTAATAATAGTTTGAATATACCTATTAAATATGTCAGAACTAACTATTGAAGTTTTAAAAGAAATTGTTGAAAAATTACCTAATGATTTTATAGTTGAATTTAAAGATAGAAACGGTTCTACTGTTACTGTATCAGATGATTAACGTTAAGATATCTGAAAAAAAATTAGTATTGAAAACCTACTAAAATATTTGTTAATTTTTAAATAAAAAAGAAAAAGAGTTAACATCTAATTTATCCAGCAATAATGCTCCAACATATAATAATGAATCTTTTTCTTCTAGGAATTTGTTTGGCAAAATCATTTTTCAAAAACCTCACACAATTCAAACATATAACATAAAACAGATAATGCAGCAGCATTTTCACTAAATGAATATGAATCATTTTGTATATACTCCCATAATTCAAGAAAAATCTCATCATTATCATCATGTTTTTCTTTAAGTTCTAAATACTTATCTTTAAAAAATGATTTTAATGTATTGATAAATTTTTTATCTACTTTATCCATCTCTGTTACAAAAGATTTAACTTCATAGGTCTTCATAAGCCCAATATCCAATAATCGTTTAACTTGACTGCTAAAATCATTTTTATTGATTTTATCTGAAACATCAATATGCTCAAATTCTTCAAATGAAAATGAAGGATTATAATCTCCAGAAGAAATGTTTCTAATTATTATATCTAATTCTTTAGAAGAAATTTCCAAATTTGATACTTCTAACTGTTCATCTACCCATTTTTCATGATTACTTTTTATTTCATGTAATTTGGAGGGAAGATAAGAATTAGATTGTTTATCAACTTTTTTATGACATGTGGGGCACAGCAATATTAAATTTTCATAATCATCTAATTTATCTTTTGGATAGTTGCCATCACCTCTTGGTCCATCTTCACTTGAACCAATAATATGCGCTATTTCACCAATTTGGGCAGCTTCATCTTTTTTGGTTGCATTCAATGTTATTTTTGTTCTGCACATAGAACAGCGCCCACCAGCAAATCCAAATAACTTTTTAATAGTTAATTGGCTGTAATTTCGATTTGATGACATATAATTATATATGATCTAATACAATTTAAAGTTACTGACTTACAAATATTATGTACTTGGGAACATATTTTAGTTAATAAGATACGTAATATATCGTATATAATTTAATGACATTCGGTTGTGTAATTGTTATCTGAAATATGTAGTCAATTTAATTTTAATTAAGAACTCGCAGTGTTTGGTAATGACATTGAAATATAGTAAGTATTGGATAATTGGATTCGAATCCACGAAGCACTAAGCAATAGACCCTGAACCTATCTCATTTGGTCCCTCTGACACATACCTATTAAAAAAATTAGATATATTTTATTCTTTAATTCTAGATTAAACTACTTTATTGAAATCTTTTTTAAGTTATGTTTTCAATCTTTCTATTAATTGAACTATGTTTCTTTTTTGTTTTTTTACTGTTTTTCTCAGACATATGGACAAGAAGGCAGTTTTATGATTAGAATTTTTTAACGGATGTCACTTTAACGGTTGATGAACTGTAAGATAATTTCTGTCACCTAAAATTGTATATTAATTATTATTATATATTGTGCTTTAAAATTTTATTTTATCAACATCAATGTAATTTTTAGTTTTATATTGTAATTTTATGCTTTTCTTATTCTTTTTCTTATTTCATGTTTTATTATAATATAATTAGAAATTTAATAAAAAATTTAAAGATTGGTCTTCAGGAGTTATTTCTTGTATTTCAGATTCTAAATTTAAATTAAGTTTAATAGGGTATTTAAATATATTCAAATCTTTAATTGGAATTGCATAACCTTGAAATATATCTTCAAAATATTCAAAAAAGTCTTCTTTACTCATTATTGAATTTCTTTTAAATGTGTTCCACATATTTATTGGAGTATTTTTAATTAATTCATCAATTTTAAAATAACCTAAAATTTCTCTATTATTTTTAGAATAAATAAAACAGTTTCCAAAATGCTCTTCAGTAAAAAATTTTTTAAAAATCATGCGTTTTTTCTTATTTAATATATTATTAATTTCTTTTTCATAAAATAACATTATAAAATTCTTTTTTGTAGATTTATTTAGTTCATTTACATACTCTTCTAGTCTTACTCTATTTTTTATGGATTGAACAACGCCACTATAACCTGGAAATAGATTTTCTTCAGAATATCCCTCTAAATATAATTCATTTAAGATGTAATGTTTTAAATCTCCGGGGATAATAAACTTATAAAATATTTTTTCATTATGAGGAATGATAAAATCATTTAATCCATAAAGTTTAACATAATTTTTAATTTTTGCTTTAGGATCAATATTATTTATTACATCTTCTATTATAATCTGGTCTAAAGGTCGCCTATCAAAATTATAGTTTTCACTAATAATAAAGGTAAATAACCCTTTTTGTCCCATCAAATTTTTGTTTGAATTATACTCGGGTCTGTAAAATTGTAATTTATATGGGTGCGGATGACCGGGGATATAACTATTTTCAAATAATTTATAATTAAAAGCCCATAAAACACAGTCATCAGTGTTGTTGTGTAAAATATTGTTTGTTGCAAAATATAAAGAAGATTTATAATCATAAGACCAATCCATAGCTTGGGTAGGTAATCCATAATGTTGAGCTAATGAAATTATTTCAAAAAAATCTAAATTAGGCCATTTATTTTTTGGTGGTTTAAATTCAATTGTTTCATGGATTAAACGTCTAATGGTTGGAGTAGTGGAAATTTTCAAACCACTTTTATCTGCCCAGTTTAAAAATTTTAAGAGAACATATAATTCTCTTTTATATTGTATTTCATTTTCTGATTTGACCCAACATTGTGCAGGAGTATTATCTTTCATTTCTTTAGAATTTTTATTCAAAAGAATTGTCTTACCTTCTTCATTTAATTTTTTATAAGTTTCATATGGAATTTTGCATCTTCTAAAATGATCTGCTGCTGAAGTTAGTTCATATACGCAAAATTTTGAATCAATATAGTTATTTATCATGTAATTTCCGTTTTCATCTTTTCTTAAAGCAGAGGGAATTAATTCATATTTACTACTTCCTAAACCTCTAAAAATATAATTTTCACGAAAATTAGGGGATTTTCCTTGAAGTTTTTCAATTAATTCTTCATATGATTTAATTTTAATTATTTCAATAAAATCTTCGAAATTAACCATTATTGCCTCTCTAAATATTTTTGAACCTACTTTTTTTAAATTTTATTTTATTTTATTTTATTTTCATTAAGTAATATTAATTATATAATTTATCTTGGTTAGAACGTTTTATAAATTATGCATTCATGATGGTTTAATTGGTTCCACAAATCATCAAATGCTTCAATAATTAATTCTGGATAAGGTATTAACTGTAAGATGTGATGTTTTTTTCCAAAAGAATTTACTGACGTTCCAAGCGAATAAACTTTTGGTTCTTTATAAATATTATTTGAAGGAAATATTAAAAATCTATCGTGGAATGGATAACCGTAAGTTCCATGTTGCATTCTCACTTCTAGGTTTAAGTTTAAACCATATTGTTTTTTAATCTTAAATCCTTTTTTAATTTCATTAATCTTTCCAGCTTTTTTTGAAGTAATTGCTCTAAGAGGAACGTTAAGTGTTTCCGAATAATATAATGTCTTAAAAATTTCATCTGCAGTTAGATAAGGATCCCATAAATAAACTCCATTTGCACCATTTTCGGAAATTAGTTTTTGCAAATCCTTCACGGCATTTTGTTCTTCATTATATTGTTTAAATGATAATTTATTTGATAATCCAATTTTTTTAATATGGTTTACAGAGTGATTTATTTCATCATTGTAATCTAGGGGTCTTTGTTTGATTATTGGAGAAATTTTATTTAAAGGAATTCTTTTAAGTTTACCGTTTTCATAAAATTCCCTTACATAATCTTGTGACACGACTTTTGCATTAATACTTAAATCATGCATGTAGTCCAACATCATGATACAATATTAAATTATCTTCTAAATTATAAATTGTAGTTTCTATCCCTTCATATGAAAAATTATCGAATATAAATTCTTCTTCATCAAATGTTTTTAATTTTTTAGTTGAACTTCCTATAATAATGTTATCTTGTTTTGAAGTCACTGTCACAATGCCATTTGGTGTTTCGTTTAATTTTTCATTCCAGCTAATTGATATTTTTGTCCGATCAAATTCAGTTACAAACTGATTAACATTTAATATGGTTATGGGGAATTGAAAAATAAAATTTCCAATTCTTTCAGGCACAATTTTAAATTTAAAATCTAATATTTCTTCAATATGATTACAAATTTTATTAAACTCTTTATAATTCTTATTGAATGAAAATTCTTTTTTAGAATTAAAAAATTCCAAAATATATGAAGATTGCACTGCATCTTCTTTAATTAAAATTTCCTCTAATCGATTTTGTTTTTTCAATGAAATGAATTGTTTTGGAATTAATTCCAATGATTTTTGTTTGAATTCATTGTCATCTGAATTAATCCAAATATTATTCTTCAAAGATTCAAATCTATTTTTCACTTCTTCAATTGTTAAATAATACTTTTGAATGCCTAATGAATAGTTTTTATTTATGTTTTCAGGGGTGTGCGTTAAATATCTTGCTAATTTTCCATTATACTCTGATTCAGTAAAATAAATTAATGTATAAAGGTTTAAGATAGTATTATCTGATTTATTTATTAAAAATATTTCAGTTACTTCGCAACTTTTATAAAAACCCAGTTTTTCAGGGGACAATAGTAAATTAAAAATCATCTCTTTTCACTAATTTAAGCATATTTAAATTTTCAAATAATTTATAATAAATTTAATTTGATGGATGTGTTATGAGTGTAGGTTACATTCAGCTAACAGTTCATCAAATTTTTCACTTTTTTTAATGTCAATTAAATATTTTTCATATCGAACTTCCTTATCTAGTTCTGAAATATATTTTAGATTATTTTTAGAGTCATTTATTAATTTTTCCACTTTATTAATTTCTGATGAATTTAATAAACTTAAAAAGATTTTCCAATCATTCATGTCTATTGTAATGAATTTATTACTAAATTTATTTTTCAATTTATTTAAAGTGATTCTTAATAATTCATCTTTTGGAATAATTTCTAATTCATGTAACACATTAAATAATTGTGATAATTCTCTTAAATTTTTTATTTCTAAATCATTGAAAATGCTATAAAAAATATCATAATTGTCTTTAAGAATATTTGCAACATCAATTAGAATTTTCTTGCTTTTTGGAGATTTGATATAATCTAGAATAATTCTTATTAATAATGGGAGTTCTATTCTTTTTAAAATATTAAAATTATGGTGCCACATTTCAACATCAGATTTAAATCGGCTATTTTCATTTGTAAATGGTTCTATTAGATAATTAAATAATGCATACATCTTTAAATCATCATCAAAGTTAAAATCAATATCATTGTTTATTTTCAAATTATTAATTATTTTGCCTTTTAATAGTGATATAAATAGATAATTATGTTTTTCATTAAACATCAATTTAAAAAAATACTTTTTATCATATTTATAAATCCAATTTAATAATAAGATAAGTGGTTGAGGTATAGAAAATGGAATGGGCCACCATTCCTTAATAAATGAATAATAATTATGATAAGGAGTAACAGGAAAATATTTATAGTTAATATTTAAGTGGCCTTTGAAATATTGCATTAAATATCCTTTTAGATTTGAATATGATTTTAATTTAGTGATATTGGGTAAATCATTAATATTTTCAATATCTCTATTTAAAAATCCAATATAAAAGGCAAAAGTATATTTCATTTTATCTTTTTTTCGAAAATCTTTAATTATTGTTTCAAATTTTTCTTCTTCTAATTCAATTTCTGATATTTTATATAATTCATTTAAAAAAGAAGATTCACTGATTTCTAAACCCTCTATCATGATTTTATCAATGATTTTTTCTAAATCTTCAAGTTCCATTTTATTCCTCCAAGTTGTATATGTTATCTGAAACAATATCATCGTACAAAATATTAAAAATTTCTTTAGAACATAATGAATCTAATTTTACTATATTTGAATAATTATTCCCATAAGAATTTAAAGAGGTTCCCATTTGATAACCAATAATTGATTTAGCTGTTTTTGAAAATATAAAACGGTCATGAAAAGATTCTTTTGCTTTAATAAAATTTAAATTTTTTAAATTCAATCCCCTAAATGCATCCCTTGCATTTTCACTTAATTCTCTTTTAAACTTATTAAATGTAATACCATTTGTTTCACAAAAAACAATATTTTTAACATTATCAGTCTTACATAAAAGTGTAACAATATTTATTAAACCTGAAATGCCTCCATTATCATCGCTAATCGCATATGGGTCATATATCCAAATTTCTCCTGAAAGACTCATTAGTTCTTCAAATATTGATAATGCTTTTAAACGTTCATTTTTTCTTAAAAATTTACATAAATTTTTTTCTAATTTCTTATTCTTTTTAATACTTGATGATTCAATATTTAAATATGCTGAAATAGAATCTAGGGAGGCATTATCACTTATTACAAATGAATCTTCAATTCCTTTTGTAATATTAATTTTCTTTTTAGTGCCTAGTAACTCTTTTTGCATCGTGTTAGTTATAGTTCTAATATTCATGCCGATTGAACGAATAATATTATATTTAGCTTTATAAATTAAATGATTTTCAAAAAATATTTCAATTTCATAGTTATTCCAATCACCTTGTGAGTATATTTCATAACCATTAGTCACATCTTCAAAAATATAAGATTCCAAAATTATATCATTCAATTTAAATTTAACAATTGCAGTTCCTTTAACATCTTCTCCTTTTAGAGTCAAATAAGGAAATGTTTCAGAGTTATGACTTTCGCTAAATATTTTCACTGGAGAAAAAATGATCAAGTTTCCGCTCCCAGAAGCAGTTATTGGATAATTACAATATTCTTTAACAAAATTAAATAATATTTCAAATTCATCATCAGACACATTTAATTTATTATTTTCCACTATGGAATTATCTGTTTGATTAACAAATTCTTTATAAAATGTACTATAATTTCCATAGGGATTCTTCTCATGGTTGCAATCAAGGAAACCTTCAATTACAAAATCTGATTTAAAATCAGTAAAATCTTTATTTTCATCATTAAATTCTTTAAAAACAATTTTATTGCCTGAAATATTTATAAATTCTTCTAATATTCTATTTTCAATATGTTTTTCCATTTTTTCATGACACAATGTTAGAATTTTATCGTCATTCCAATAAACTTCTTGAATTATCAATTTTATCCCTCAAATATTTGTAAATAAATTTGAACACATATTAAAATTAAATTCACAATACTCACTCCAGTCATTATCCAAGTTAGGTTTTTCGTTGTTTTATTTTGATTAAAACTTTCTTTATTTAATCTAGATGATGATTCTTCAGATGTTTTAACAAAATTATATAATCTTGCGTTGCTGATTATTTGTGAAGTTTCTGCTGGTGAACACCAATTAGGTTTAGATTTTATGTCTAGTAGACCATACATTCCGTATTGTTTTTTTGTAATGTTTTCTTTAAACTTACACATTTTTCTAAGATTATTTAATTGTTTACAATAATCATATGCTGGACAAAATCTAATTTCCCAAATGTTGCCTTTAAAATTTTGTTTGTAAATTGCTTTTTTAACACACTCTTCACAGCAATAATATTGTTTATCATCATTAACATAGTGTGCATATTCATCAATTTCATTACCGCAAATACTACAGTTATCGTTAATTCTTTTCATATATATTCTCCATATTAGTAAGATTTATCATACAATTTTCATTTTGGCAATGTTTAATAAATTCATTGAAAGTGGGGTGATGTTTCAATGTTTCAGTATTTCCAATAACTATTAATTTTCTTTTTGCACGAGTTAAAGCAACATTTATTCGCTGGTCATTAATAAATCCCGTTTCATTATCAACATTGCTCCTAACAGGGGATAAAATTATTATTTCCTTTTCTTTTCCTTGAAACCCATCTACTGTATTTACTTCAACATCAATCATTTTTTTAATCAAATCAACTTGATCATTATAAAGGGATATAATTCCAACATTCTCTTTATCAATGGTTAATTTCAGATATTTGTCTGCAATTTCAGATGCAATTTTAGCTTCCAAGGCATTAAATGTCGAGGTACTGTTCTCATATTGTTTTTCTTTATTATTTTCCAATGATTTTGTATCTAAAAACACTAAAGGACTTTCTATGTCGCACTTCCCAAATCTTTCATCTATTTTTATATTTTTATAATTCTTGTCACATTTTAATCTATTGTTATAGAATTTCTTGTTTGGAAATTTCATCAAAGTTTCATTCATCCTATGTTGAATATTCAAGAATTGTTTTTGACTAGGAAAATTATTAATAAGTTTTTTAAATAAAGTCTCTTCTAATTCAACACATTTACTTTTAACTGTGGGTGGCAATTGCTTATGATCACCTGCTAAAATAAATTTATCAGCTTTTGATATGGGCAATAATACTTTAGGGATAGTTGTTTGTGATGCTTCATCAATAACTGCAACACCAAAGGAAACATTATTAAGAACATCTAATGTAGAGGATGAGTTAGTGGTTAGAACTATTTCGCTTTCAGATATGATTTCTGATTCAATTTCTTGTTTTAATAGATTATTTTTAGCATATAATTGATTAATTAGAAATTTGTCATAATTTGGCTTATTAGTTAATTTTTTTATTTTCTTGAGGTTTTTTGAAATCTCTTTATATTTTGGATGATTTTTAAATTTAAAGTTCAAAGTTGCTTTTCTAACCTTATAATTAATTTTATGCTCATTACCGATTCTTGTTATATTTAATTTTGTTGGCATTAATCTTTCAACAATATTATCAACAGCTGCATTACTATCAGCAGTTACTAATACTTTATGATTTTTGGCTTCTTGGCGAATTAATTCAACCAAGGTTGTAGTTTTTCCAGTTCCAAATGGTCCATGGATTAAAAAGAAATCTTCACTTTTTAAACTTCTAATCACGGCTCTTTTTTGTGATTTATTGAGATGTTTGTCATAAAAATTAATGTATTTTATTCTTTTTTTATTTGGAGGATTTAAATTATTTAATGCATATTGAAGAGCCATAAATACATTGGGGTTTTGTTTATATAAATTTAAATTTTCAATCATTTTCATATATTCACTATCCCTGACAAATAAATCAATTCTTGCTTTATCAGGTATTCCCCATTCTAAAATTTTTTCGTTATCAAATACAACTAAAATAGAGTTTGATCTTTTTTCATAAACTTTGCCCTTTAAAATTTTTTCAGGATGATTTTCGTCACTCACTAAAACGGTATCTAATTCATTTATGTCTGTGTTTATTCTTTCATCTTTTTTGAATTTTACAGTGATTGGGAATTTATGTATTCTACGTCCAGAAATATTTCTAATTGTATTTTCACCATTTGATTCATGATTTTGAAGTAACTCAATGAGTTTTTTCTGCATTTCTTTTTCTTCAAAATTTCTCTCATGCATAATAAGATTAATTAATTTATTTTTATATTCTTCTGGCAATGATATCACTTAAAAATTTGGTTAATAGTATATTATTTTAAATACTATTTAAACTATAAGAGAGAGCATTTGCAAAGTATTATTGTGGTGATACATTGACTCAAAATAAAATAGACATTGAAAACTATGAATTAATAATACCTTTTTCTTTAATTTCATACCCTCCGATTGTGGTTGATATAGAATTATGTGAATTTGACATTAACAATTTAAACCTTAAATTAACAAAAAATAACAACAAATATTATTTGAATGTATCAAATTTTGATGATAAGTCTGAAATATGTGATTTTATAGAGAATTTTGAATTTTTTATAAAATATTATACATTAGGAAGGGAATACTGTGCTATTGAGTATGATGAGAATGAAATATATCCTAAAGGAATTAGTATGGAATTAAAAGAGGTACAAATAAAAGAAACTTCTGATCGTTTTGAAAAAGAATTAGAGAAAACTTTAACCGGTAAATATGAATTAACTGAAGATTTAAAATTAGCATTGGATATATATTCAAAACACACACAATATAACAAAAAAAGCCAATATTTAGATTTAATTACTATATTGGAAATATTAAAGCCCACTTATCCAGTTTCAGATAAATCTTTAAAAGCTATTGGTGAAATTAAAAAGGATATGAAATCAATTCGAAAGAATTTTAAAAATGGGTCTGAAGAGTTTAAGGAATTTGATAGATATTTCCATGACTTAAAGTTTTGGGAGGATAAGTCTATTAATAGTTCATTACAAAAATTTGCAAATGGGCATCAAGAAGATTTTAAGGAATTTAAAGATATTGATGATAAACTTAAAAGGGCATATGCTATACGTAGCAATATTACTCATAATGGATTTATTGATGATGACTTTGAGAAATATTATAATTTTTTAAGGAAATTTGTTGGGAAATTATTAAAAATAATGATTGATGAATCTAGAAGAGATTAAATTTATTGTTTTATCATATCAAATGAGTAAATAACATTTAATATTGTAGAAGTGATTAATCCAATGTGGAAAAAGAAATACCATAAATTATATTTTCAGGATACCCGAGATATTAAATCACAAGCTGAAGCTTCAATTTTAAAAGAGGATAATTTTCCTAAACTTCTTTTTAAATACATGAAAGCAGAACATGCAATAAATTCTCTCGAAGATGATTTCATAAAAGTTTCAGACCCCTTCCATGTCAACGATCCATTTGAAGGGGAAATGCTTTTTGATTATGAAATGATATCTCAACAATATAAGGATGATTTGCTCATTCGACAGCGGGAGGATCCGAATTTGAACTTCTCTGATGAAGACAAAAACTTAATTGTCAACAGCGAAAATCCTCAAAATTCATTCATGGATATTGTTTATAATAATGATTCGGGCAGGGGTGAGGGCTTAACAATGGAGGAATTCAAATTAGAGTTTGTGGAGACTTTTGACGAGTTTGCCCAGTATAGTGTAAAAAATTATAATCATGAACTGAAAAAACAGATGCTTTTTGTTTGCTTATCCGAATCGAATAATATTATTCCAATGTGGGCACATTATGCAGGCAATCACACAGGAGTATGTATTGGATATGACCTTACGGATTTTGAGTTGGGTTCTGAAGAAACATGTCATCCTATTTTATATGTTCAGGGCTCTGATTTTACAGAGGAAATCAATAACATTGATAATGCTGAGCGAAACAAATTGAAAGTTTTGGAAGAGCCGTTTTTGAAAAAGTCACATGACTGGAGTTATGAGAAGGAATGGCGGATACTAATTGATAAAATGAAATTAAGGCAAGCATTAAAATTAGGATTTTCATCTGTTATGGATAGACGTGAGGATTTATGCTTTATTAAATTTCCAAAACCTGTCTGTGTATTTTTGGGGTTGAATATTTCGGCTGATTGTAAACAAGAAATTATAAAAATTTGTAAAGAACGTGGAATAACAATTTATAAAATGATTAAAGATTCAAGCAGGTATAATTTAAGTCATATGGAAATTTAAATTGTTTAATTCGAATACATTGCCTTACACAATTCCTTGAAGGTAATTAAATGATTCTATTAGATTTAAATTTCGGATTATTTAAGTGAAGTATTTATCTCATCCATTTGTTTAATCAACTCTACTTTCAAGCATTGTCATGCCTTTTCCACATCTAGATATAGCTTTTCATATAGTTGACCAGATCATCTTTAAACTCATTATCATCCAATGCAAATTCGATTGAGGTCTTAAGCCATTCGAGTCTGTTTCCAATGTCATAGGTTTTGCCTTCAAATGCGACTCCATAAATTGAATCCAGTTTTTGAAGGGCATCGGTAAGCTGAATTTCACCGCCAACTCCATGCTCTGTCTCATCAATCTTGTCAAAAATATCTGGTGTCAGCACATACCTGCCCATTATTGCAAGGTTGGATGGTGCCTTATCCATTGGTGGTTTTTCAACCAGTTCTTCGATTTTGTAGATGTCCTTTTCAGCTTCGATTCCTTTAATGATTCCATATCTTTCAACTTTTTCTGGTGGAACCTCTTCAAGAGAGATTGCAGATGCATTGTACTTATTGTAAACACCTATTAACTGTTTGGTACATGGGGTGGGACCTTTAGTGATCGAATCACCTAAAAGAACAGCGAAAGGTTCTCCTCAAATATGTCTTTGGCCGCATTTGATTGCATCGCCCAATCCGTTTTGCTCTTTTTGTCTGACACAACAGATGTCTGCCAAGTCAGTAATTTTTCTGATTTCCTTAAGGTCATGGTCTTTTCCTGCCTTTTGAAGGTTGTATTCAAGTTCATAGTACTTGTCGAAATGGTCTTCAATGGATCTTTTGTGTCTTCCTGTGACTATGATGATGTCATTGATTCCTGAAGCCACTGCCTCTTCGACAACATACTGGATGGTTGGCTTGTCATAGACCGGTAACATTTCCTTTGGTTGAGCTTTAGTTGCGGGAAGGAACATGGTTCCTAATCCTGCGGCGGGAATAATTGCTTTCATGTATTTATATTGTATTTGGCTATGGATAAATTATGTGGAAAATCTTGGTTTTGATTTTGTGTTATAAAGACACGGCGGATGATTTTTTAACATTTTATGGTGGTTCCCATTTGCTCACAAATTTAGTTTTTTTTAGACACAAGTTAGTTTAGGTTTATTCTTTTTTAGTAACAATATTTTTAGTCACAAGTTAATTTAGGGTTATACTTTTTTAGTAACAATTCTTTCATGAACATTGGTTTTGCAGAATATTTTGAATGAAAATATACGTTGGATGATTTTTGAATAAGTTTTTATTAAGAGATTATTAAGACTTATCCCTTTTTAGTAACAAGGTTTAGATAAGTTTTTATTAAGTTTTTATTTAGTTATTATTTACACTTATCCCTTTTTAGTAACAATGTTTTTTCAGAAATACGTATATTTCTGCTTAAAAAAGAATATGGAGACTAAACTCCACTATCGTATTACATAATCAATCTTGCTTAATGTATGGCTCATCCATGACGGAATTGTTAGTTAAAGATAATTTGAAGAATATTTTTGATAGTTAGTAAAATCAACCCACAACCGACTGATATAATCAGCAGTTACCTGAAATGGAGATTTCAATATCCTATCAGTTTCTTCTTTTAAAAACCAACACTGCCAGGGACAATAAAAGCAACACAAGAGGATTGCCTGTCTCATGACTTCCATTCACTTTGGCGAATCTAGTCTTTTTAAAGGATGCGTTTGTGTGATTTTGTGTAAGGTTCTCTTTGATGTTTGTCTGATTTGTAGTGTTTTGGGAAGTGCTGTCTGATCCATTTCCTGTTGAGTTTTGAGTCAGGTTGTTTTGAAGAGTTATGTTTCTGAAATATATCTTGTATGCGAAGTAATTCTGATACTCGTTGATGTTGGATATGAAGTTTCTGAAACTATAAACCATTTCAGTGGTGTCGTTGACTTTCAAAACACCATCATTGGGCACCTTGACAGTTGCAGATTTCTCGATGATTTTTTCATATAATGTCTGATTGAACTTACTGAACTGCTTGTTGTCGGTGAATTTCCAAATCATATGCTGGGTGGCAATGACGTCACGCTGTGACTCCTCATAGAAATATACAAAGAATGTTTTTATGTTATTGTCGACATCCTCGTCATGGACATAGAACTTATCGCCCTTTTCAGCTGAATGCTCACCCCATTCAATACAATATCCCTTGTACCCGTCGCTGAAGCTGATATTGGAATCTCCGCTTTCAAGAGCTTCAGTCATAGGCTCATCTGATAGGTACTGAGTAGGATTGTCCACAACAGTCGTGTTGTTCCCGGCCATGACCGGGAAAATTGTTATTACCAGTATGGCAAAAATGAGAATTAATTTCATTTTCATGGTGATATGTATTTTGGGTATTATATAACTTATTTTCCATTTGGAAAATTCTAAAACAGGGTTAGTGGGTTAAATTTAACTAATTATAGGGGATTTTATGTTTATTGATGAAAATGAGTGTTTTAGTTAATAAGGTTATAATTAGTGTGGAATAGAATTAAAACAATCTTACATAAAATCAATTTAAAAATCAAATAACGTTGTTTGTTTTGGCTCAATATATCTTATTACTTCAGTATCAATTAGATTATCACTTTCTTTTAGGTGTCCAAGCAATAATGGTGATTTCTCATCATGCAACTTAATAACATTCTTAGGAATATCAGGTTTTCGATTTGCGTAGCAATATTTACACTCACTTAAACAGGAATTATATGCTCCAATATCTCTTGAAGGAATACAATGACAGTTTTCTCTAATTCCACTAGCTTTAACATTTTTATAGACCACACCATGTGCCTGTTCCAATATTTCACGAGTTGTGCAACCTGCAGCATGTATACCATATTTTTCATAGCTTTCATTTGTTGCACAGGTTTGCGTATAAAGATTATACTTCTCGGATATCTCACCAATCCCTTTCAATAGCCTCACTTTATCATCATCAGTGAGTGGAATTATTTCAGGCATATTCTCTTCAACTTTTTTGTACATGTCCACAAAGCTGAATATGCATCTGTAAACCAAAGAGGCAATAGCTTCAGCCATATACTCAAAAGTTTCCAGATGTTTTTCAACTGTATATTTTTCAGTAAGCAGTATAGGGTCATATCTCCAGAGAATCTTATTCCTACCGACAATATCAGATAGTCTTTCCAACGTTTTAATAGATTGATTTATTGTTGGAACTTTAGGTTCTATATCCTTGCCGTATGCAGTAATCGTGTAGTTGCACAGAATATTGTATTTTTCATCAATACCTCCTATATGTTCCAGTATAGGTTGGTAGTTTTTGGAGCAAAACAGCAAGCACTCCACATCTTCAGGCCTTAAACTTAACTTATACACATTCTCTCTTGCAAAGGGATTTCTTGAATATGCATATCCTTCACTAAGCCTGTTCAGTAGCCATGGAGTGTAGTAGTTCACTATGTCTGTTCTTCCGCCAACATTTATTATCATTTTATCACTTACTATTTTTGGTGATTATCACATTTTTTATTTGTGTTTTGGCCAGACTTATGGAGTCAGTTCTTACAAATAAATTTTGTTCAAGACAACATGATTATTTCTGAATAGCAATAGCTATTCCTATTTATTGTCTGAATATCCGTTAAATTTTAGCTTTTTGAACGAAATTGCAAAACTTTAATTACAGAAGAAAATAATACTATTATCTGTAGTGAGAGAAAAGTAGTAGATAATTTCTATACTATTTGCATAACAATATTTACATCCGTGAAGACATGTGTTATATGCTCCAATATCCCTTCCAAATAAACAATTACATTCACGAATTGTGTATTTTCCTTTAGGGATTTTTAAATTATTTCCAATAGCTCTCTCAAGCACTTTTTGTGTCATACATCCGCTTGAGTCAAATCCGAATTTATCAAGAAGTGTTCCCTCAACACAGGTTTTCATCTGAATGTCATATTCAGCAGCTATTTTTGAAAATTCCTCACCAATAAAAAGCATTTCATCACGTGTAACTTCACGAACTTCAGGAAAATTTCTTAAAACCTTTTGATATAAGTCAATAAAGCTTATTGTGCAGTCTTTTGTATATCCTTCAAGTTCACTGGCCATCCTGGCAAACATTTCCACATGAAAATCCAAATCATATTTATCTGAAATAAAAATCGGATCATATCTCCAGGATACTTTACCCTCACCCAAATAACTGGACAATTCTTTAAATGATTTTATTACTTTTTTAAAACTTGGAACATTTACTTCAATATCTCTTCCATAAGGTGTTATTGTTACAAACCAGAACTGTGAGTATTTATCAAGCTGTTCAATATTGTCAAGTAATGGTTTTGGATTTTTTGTACAAAAGCAAAGACAGTCGATTATTTTAGAATCAAGTGAATATCTGTAAATATCATCATTATATGGGTTTTTAGTACAAACTGATCCTTCTTCAATTCTGTTTAAAAACCATTTACTAAAAAAAGCGGGAATATCGGTTCTTGAACCAGTATTAATTAACATAAAAAAGAAAAAAAAGTTAAGAGATTTTATAAATCTCTTCCGAAAATGTGTACTGCTGCAGTACCACCGGTACCTCCAATGTTGTGGGTCATACCGATTTCTGCACCGTCTACTTGACGTTTACCCGCTTCCCCTCTAAGTTGCCATACGACTTCAGCAGCTTGAGCAATACCGGTTGCACCTAATGGGTGTCCACGTGCTTTAAGACCACCAGAAGTGTTGATTGGGAAATCACCATCAATTTCTGTTTGTCCTTCTTCAATAGCAATTCCACCTTTACCTTTTTCAGCAAATCCTAAGTCTTCTACTGCTAAAAGTCCGTTGATTGAGAAACAATCGTGAACTTCAGTTAAGTCTATGTCTTTTTGAGTTACTCCTGCCATTTCGTAAGCTTTTCTAGATGCGACTTTGGTAGATTCGATTGTGGTTAAATCTTTTCTGTCGTGTAAAGTCATTGTTCCGGAAGCCTGTGCGGAAGCTTTAATGTAGACTGGAGTGTCAGTGTATTTTTTAGCATCTTCAGCTGGAACCATTACTACTGCTGCTGCTCCGTCAGAAACTGGAGAACAGTCAAATAAGGTTAATGGGTCAGCTACCATAGTTGCGTTTAATACTTTATCAACGTTAATTTCAAATGGGAATTGTGCATTTGGGTTTTTAGCTGCGTTTTTGTGGTTTACTACGGAAAATTGTGCTAATTGTTCACGAGTGGTTCCGTATTCGTACATGTGTCTTTTAGCAATCATTGCGTATAAGGATGGGAAAGTAGCTCCTTGTTGTGCTTCCCATTCTTTATCGGATGCTGTAGCAATAGCTGGGGTAGCGTCAACTACATCAGTCATTTTTTCTACACCTGCAGAAATTACAACATCATGATAACCGGATGCAACTGCCATAATACCTTGTCTAAGTGCTAAACCACCGGATGCACAAGCTGCTTCAACTCTGGTAGTTGGAATTGGGTTAAGACCAACGTGATCTGAAATAAGAGCTGCAATGTGTTCTTGTTCTACGAAAAGTCCGGAGGACATGTTTCCAACAAACATTGCTTCAATGTCTGCACCGTCAATATCAGCGTCAACTAAAGCTTTTACTCCTGCTTCAGCAATTAAATCTCTGAATGATGAATCCCATAATTCACCGAATTTTGTTTGTGAAACTCCAATAATAGCAACATCTCTCATATTTTAAGCCCCCTTACATTTTAATTTTACCTTTATATTTAGCATATACTGCATAATCAACATAGGTTTTATTGCTGATAATATCTTCAGTTTTTGGAGCTAAGTCTCTTCTTTGTTCAATTTCATCTTTAACAGTAAGTGTGAAACCGTCACTTCCTGCACCTGAACCGTATGAAACAACAAATATTTTGTCTCCAGGTTCAGCAACATCTAAAATGTTGGATAATGCTAATGGAACTGCTCCGGAGTATGTGTTTCCAATATTAGGAGTGAGTAATCCTTGTTGGATTTGCTCGGTTGTGAATCCTAATTGTTTACCTGCTCTTAAGTAGAATTTACCGTTAGGCTGGTGGAAACAAGCATAATCATAATCTTCAGGTTTTGAGTCAGTTTCTTCAAATAACATTTTTGCAGCACCTAATACATGCTTGAAGTAAGCTGGTTCTCCTGTGAAACGTCCACCGTGAGATGGGTAGTCTTCACCTTCTCTTCTGTAGAAGTCAGGAGTATCAGTGGTGTAACTGCAGGTATGTTCAATATCAGCTAAGGTATTTTTCTCACCGATAATGTAAGCAGCACCACCAGCAGATGCAGTGTATTCTAAAGCATCTCCAGGAGCACCTTGTGATGTATCAGCACCAATAGCTAAAGCGTATTCAACCATACCGGAGTCTACAAGACCCATGGACATTTGAATACCAGCAGTACCTGCTTTACATGCAAATTCTAAATCTGCAGCAGTTAATTTTGGTGTTGCGCAAACTGCTTCAGCAACAATGGAAGCAGTTGGTTTTACTGCATACGGATGGGATTCAGAACCCACGTAAACAGCACCAATATCTTTTGGATCAATTTGAGCTCTTGCAAGAGCATATCTAGCAGCGGTTACTGCAATGGTTGCAGTATCTTCATCAGGAGAAGGTACAGATTTTTCGTTAACGACTAATCCTCTTGATAAAGCAACAGGGTCATCTCCCCATACTTTAGCAATTTCTTCTACTTTAATTCTATATGAGGGAACATGTGCCCCATATCCTACTATTCCTACCATAAAATCACCTTAAAATAATAATATTAAAGAAATTAGTAAATTAATTTAATCATACATATTTTATCATTATTATTATATAAAATTAACTAAAAATGTAATAAATTTAAACAAAATAAGAATCTATAAAAAAAAGTAATTTTCATTAAAAGGTGCAGTTGCCGGGATTCGAACCCGGGTTGTAGGCTTGGAAGGCCCAAGTAATAACCAGACTATACCACAACTGCATAAAAAATGCGGCGTCCGGGATTTGAACCCGGGTCTCTAACGTGGCAGGCTAGAGTCTTAACCAGGCTGGACTAACACCGCATATGACAGTCAACACTATTACTTATGTTTTAATGGTATATATACTTTACTATTTTTTCCCAATAATTTGATTAATAATCATTTTATCTTCAGAATCAACTGTCCTGATTAATAAGATTACACTAAAGTACACTACAACTGAAACAACCATAGCAACCCATAAATTCAAATTAAGCACATATAATACTCCTGCAAGTACACATGAAGCAAATATAATCTTTAATATATCAAATACAAAGTGCTTATCCGGAAGCTGGCCGATTTTCTTAACCATATACATTTCCAAAATCAATATTAGAATTTCACTTAACACTGTTGCAAATGCTGCACCATGAACAGAATATTTAGGAATCAATATGAAATTTAAACAAACATTGAACACTGCAGCTATTGAATAGATTTTTGTAACTGAGTATTCCTTGTGCGAAGCATTTAGTATTAATGAACATGCACCATTTATAAAAAGGAAACATACGGTCCAGATTAATATCTGTAAAACTCCACCTGCTTCCATAAATTCTGATCCGTAAATTGCAATCAAGTCATAGCCGTAAAATGTGGTAAATACAGCTATTGGAAGAGTTACAAGTGTCAAATATTTCATTGACTTTATAAAACTCATGTTTAATAAATCTTTTTCTCCAACAAAGAGTTTACTCATAACAGGGAAAACTGCTGCAGTATATATTGAATAGAAAAGATTTAAAACATTAATTAGCTTGTATGCTGAGTTATACAAACCGGTAGCATAGGTTGATGAAAACTGAGTAATCATAACTACATCAATTGAATAGTAAATAATGTAGAATATACCGGTTAGTGCAAATGGAATACCTGCTTTTATCAATTTTTTGTAGAATTGGAAGTCAAATGTAAGCTTTGGCTTCATAATATGCTTTCTCATTGCATAGTATGCATAAAACATTCCAGCTAAATTAGCAAAGATATATGCAAAGGTAATTCCAAGTAATCCCCAGTCGGTAAGTACAACAAGTACAATAAATACAAAGGTCAATACATTAAAGACTATGTTTGTAATAGCCTGATATTTCATTTTCTCGTGAGCTTGGAAGGATGCAAAGAAGATATCGTCAATTGTTTTGATAAAGTACTCTAGAGCAAACAAAAGACAAATTCCAATTACATAACGCTTCCATCCGAGAAGTACAGTTGTAATAAAAATTAATGTAAAGTAGATAATAGCTAAAAATATTTTTAAAGACAGCGTATTGTTTACATATTTATCCTCATTTTCAAAATCAGTCGAGATGGATCTGACAATATAGGTACTGATACCAAATGTTGCAAATACACCGAATAATGTTGAAAGTGAAACTGCAGTACCAAAGATACCATAATCTGACGGCCCTAGATATCTTGCAGTTAAAATAGTCCAAACAAAAGCCAATACACTGGTTAATAGCTGAGAAACCATTAACCAACTCATATTAGCAAATACTGTCTTTACCTTATTAGCCATTTATATTACCCTTAATTTTTTCTTGCAGTTATACAAATCCAGTCGTTTTCTTCGTTAAAATGAGCTTTGAAGTCTTTAAATCCGGATTTTTTCAATGATTCTTCCAAAACGTCTTCAGAATATATTTTCATATCTAAAAGTTCTACCAAATCATCGTATTTTTCCATTTTGCCTTCATGATATACTGCTTCATTACAGAAAAATACTAATCCGTCTTTTTTAAGAACTCTGTTTACTTCTTTAAGGTCGTTTATAAAGTCAGGCCAGAAGTAAATGGTTTCAAAACCGGTTACAATATCAAATGTATCATCTTCAAATGGCATTTGTGAAACAGAACCCTGAATAACTTCAACAAGTCCTTCGTCAATAAATTCCTGATTTAATTTGGTGGATTTTTCAACACTTACTTCAGAATAATCAAGTCCTACGACTTTACCTTCAGCTGAAATTTGTTTTACAAATCTTTCAATGTTTTTTCCACCACCACAGCCGATATCAAGGATTTTGTCATTTTCTTTTATTTCAAAATGACTTACTCCCCACTGTGCCATGGATTCGTGGGATTTGTTCATTCTGTCAAGGATTTGGTGGCCTAATTCACCAACAGGTTTTCTTGCGTTTTTAATAAGTTCATTATCTTCCATATTATGTCCAGTGTTAACTTTATTATCTGTCATAATCTCACTTCATTCCTTTACGTGTTTTAATAGCTTGGCCTGTTTTTAATTCTTTGATTTCACAAGCACCAAGTAATGCTTTTCCGTATGCAAGTAACTTATCTTCTTCGTTTACAATCAATACTTCATCGTTTGATCTTATATCATCATCACAGTCAACGACGAATTTACAAAATACACTTTTTCCGTCAAGTGCAAATGGTTCTGAGTCTTTGTTTACTACAACTCTGTTTTTTAAACCAGGCATTGTAGCGTGAAGTCTTCTTGCACCTTCTTTTGATAATACCAAAAAGGAATCAGATGCTCTCATATTGACAATTAAGGTTTTACCATCATAGATGTGTCTGATTTTTCCGGTTTTTTTACTTTTTTCGATTTTGATATTACCAGTAAATAATGCTTCACCAGCACCGATACCAAACTGATAATCAGCAATTGCTTTTATCTTTTTAACATCATCTTTTGTGTATCTGATTTCTGCTTCTACGAGATTGTCATCTTCTTCGATTTCAAGGTCTTTTAATACTCTTGAGTGGATTAAGACCTGTTCGTAGTATCCTGAGAAATCATCAACAAATTCCTGTAAAAATTCAATTGCATCTACATCACGTATCTTTGGAGCTGCACTTTGACTTAATGGATAAACCTCGTCAACTTCAAGTGGTATTAAACCGAATGGAATGTCTAAAACCATGAAATCTGCATCGTCCAAATCAATTTCATGCTGGTCACCATAGCTGTAGAAATCTCCAAGTTTTCCTGAGATAAATTTGGAGTATGGTTTTCTTGATGGTGGAAGAATGACCAAATCTCTTTTTTTAGGCATTGCAATTAATTTTTGAACGTGCCTTAATACTTCAGGTCTTCCCAAGGATTCTGGTCCGGTGTAGAAAAATGCTGATTTTTTACTTCTTGGATCGTATTTTTCCAAGTCTTCAGCATACATTCCGAGCTGTCTTACTGCATCTAAAAGTGCAGGGTGAGCACGGCAGCGTTCTTCTACAAGTTCCATTAAACTTCCTTCGTAAATTGCCTGTCTGATACGTCTTAATTCTGCAAATGATACATGCAAGTTATGTTGAGCAATTAAATCTCTTCTTTGTTTTTTAGGCATTGCTCTTAAGTCGTCAGGAGTGTATTTGGTACATACTTCACATGAACATGGCATTTCATGTAAGTTTTCAAGTTTGTAGGTTCCTCTTGTTGTTAAGAATCTGTCATCTTCTGCATAAAGAATGTAAGCTGCTGAGTCGAATAAATCACAGCCCATTGCAACACATAAAGCAAAAATCATTGGATGGCCTGCACCCATTAAGTGGCGTGGTACGCTGTCGGATAATTCCTTCATTGAGTTCATTACAACATCAACAAGGTCTTTGTAGTGGTATGATTCCATTAAAGGAACAACTGCACCGATAGGATATAAATCAGCGCCAAGTTTTGAAAGTTCACGTGCACATTCCTGTCTTAAGTCTGTAAAAGTGGATCCTTGAACTACTGAATTTAAAAGCATTTCAATGTTGTTTTCTTTTTTAAATTCAACTGCTTCTTTTGCACGTTCAAGTGTAATTTCCAAATCACTTTCAGCCTTTTCTCTGTCTACAAACGGAGCGGTTGGAATATCAAGGCTTGTTCCTATATCGGTTTTGATTAATTCCTGGAATTCCAATACTTCCTTGTTTGTTATTTCAACATCCCCATAAACAGATAACTGGAATGAACCGGAATCAGTCATGATTGGACCATCGAAGTTAATGAGTTTATGTAATCCTTCATCGATTGCTTTTTGTTTTAGTTCTTCATCCTTGTAAATCAAATAAGCATTGGTAATAACGATATCTGCACCATATTTAGCAACATCTATTGCCTGTTTACGTGGGTGAATAACCGGCATTAATGCAGGAGTCTTTACATTACCATGTTTAGTTTTTAAAACTCCAACACGAGCCATATTATCTTTTGCTTTTATTTCAAACATTGTAAAACCTTTATTTTTAATTTTAATTAAATAAGAATAATTTTTAACTTTCTAAATCATGCTCCAAGAGCAATTAATTTATCTTATGTAAAATTTTTAATTAGAAATTATATAAATCTTGCTCATATATTATAAGCTACATTAATCTTATTAAAAAGAAATGCCAAAAATTAAGTTTAGATAAAAATGAGTTATGAAAATAATGCTAGAATAATTAATGATGATATTTTTGATTTGGTAAACGAATGTTTCCAACAGGAAAGAAGTAGTCAAAATAAAGAAAGTAGAGTTAATTTTTTTGATACTTACAACGATTTCTTTGTTTTAACAGACGATGGATCTTATTCTATTAATTCAAAAGAAATAAACAATAAAGTTGAAACATTACATACATCTACAGGTGCAATAAGTGAGTCATTTGAGAAATTTATAAAGCCAATGAAGTTTGACTACTCAAAAGACATTGCAATTTTGGATATTTGTGCAGGACTTGGATACAATTCCTCTGCTGCAATAGCTGATTTTATTAAAAACAGTACTGATTCAAATTTAAAAGTAGATATGGTTGAAATTTCAAAAGCAACCTTTGCATGTGGAATTTTAGTACCATCCCCAATACCAGAACACGACATTACCAAAAAAGCTATTGAAGATGAACTTGTTAAACAAAATTATGCATCATTAAGCCTTGAAGAATGTGAAATTCCCGAAAACATTGACATTAACGTGTTTATTGAAGATGCAAGACAAACTGTTCAAAATCTTGAAGATAACACCTACGATGCAATATTTTTAGATCCATTTAGTCAGAATATGGCACCGGAGCTATTTTCACTTGAATTTTTCAAGGAATTTAGAAGAATCATTAAAGACAATGGTATTATTGCAACTTACACTTCATCTGCACCGGTTAGAGCTGCTTTTATTGAAGCTGGCTTTTACATAGGTCTTGGACCAATATTTGGAAGAAAACAGGGTGGAACTCTTGCAAGTCCAAATCCTGAAATGCTTGACTATTCACTTCCTAAAAACGATGAGATTAGAATAGCTCTTTCTGATGTTGGAATTCCATTTAGAGACCCTGGTTTAAATAATTCTAGCGATTTTATCTTGGATAACAGAGCAACTGAAAGACAAGATGCACGTCACAACACCAAAATATCTTCTGCAGTTAAAACTCCTATATTTTTAGGAGATGCAATGGAGGATGATGAAAAACTAAAAAGACGTGTTGAGAGAAACCTTGCTAAAATGAATATTTCTTCAACAACCTCAAAAGAGGCATTTTACATTATTGAATGTGAAAATGAATATAGCGAAAACCAGGATAGTAAAAATAATTCTACTACAAGAATTTTAGATATGAAAAAAAGATTAAAAAAAGTTAAAGATGGAAATTAATCATCTATATAATTTCCACTTTTAAGTAAATAAGCCATGTCTTTAGTTGTACGAACAGGTTCACTGAGCATGGTTAAATCTCCACCAATACCACCATGATTGTGTCCAAATACAGACCAGTCAGAGTCACAGTTGGTACAGATAATTAAACCTTCACAGCTACCACCTTCACCATGAGCACTACTTGAAGGGGTTTCTGGGAACTGTCCATAATCAGTGTATTCGTCTTTAGCCCAGAATATACTCCAGTAAAGTTCGTGACTTCCACAGTATGAACAGGTTCTTACCAATTCAACTTTATAGAAGTAATATCCGTATTTTGAAGTTTCACCAGCTGCAGATGATCTTCCAATTACAAGAAGAGTTTTTCCATCTTCAGAAACACCGAATTTATCGTAAGCTTTTCCAGCAGACGGCTCCATTATGGTTATTTTTTTAGTTAATGTATAACCAGTGCTTAAATCCTTACAGACAACTTTATATTCACCCTGTGTAAGGTTAGCAACACTAACACTTGCAACACCGTTTGCATCGGTTTTAACAATGTGTTCTACACCATTAATTGTAATTTGCATTTCAGTATCAGCAGCGACTTTACCGTCCTGTTTTAAAAGAGTAGCTTTAAATGATTCCTTTCTACCTTCTTTGGTAGTTAAATCATCAGCCTTGATAGATGCTAATTTTACAACAACTTTAGTGCTTAAAGTATATCCAGTGTATGGATCAACTGATTTAAAGTAGTATGTTCCTTTGTTTAATTTGAAACTGACAGTTGCAACACCGTTTGCATCTGTTTTAGCAGTTTTCTTAACTCCATTAACATAAACATACATGTTAGCATTTTGAGCTAATTCTTCGCCTTTGTATAAAGTTACTTTAAACTTGGAGGTTACTCCACTAAACACAGACATTGATTTTGCTTCCAAAGTAGGTAATACTTCGAAAGTATTTGTTTTTTTCTCACCAGTATCAGTGTTGATAGACATCATAGAGTATTTCCCAGGTGGAGAAATAATCTTAATGGTAGCAACACCTTTTGAATTGGTTTTTACATAGAAGTATGTTCCTTTTGAGTAAAATTTAATGGTTTTGTATGCTAATACTTTACCGTTTTTACCGTAGAATTTTGCGGAAAATACTTTTGAACTTTTATAGTGTTTTACTATGTTACTTGCAGTAATTGAAGACTTAACAGTAACCTTATTTTTATGTTTGTATCCGTTAGGATGAACAGCCTGTATAACATAGGATCCAACACCTAAATTAATACTTAAAGTAGCTACACCCTGTGAATTTGTTTTTTTAGAATAAGTTTTGCCACAAATTATAAATTTGACATACTTATTAGCTAAAGGTTTACCGCTAGAGTCTATGAATTTAGCAGTGTATGTTCCCACATGCTTGTATGTTGTAGTAACATCACTTGCAGATACAAGAGGTTTTACAACAATTGAATTTACATCGGTCAAATTTCCGTATGAAACATAACCAACATAGTTTCCAGGATTTAATCCTATAAGCAATGAAGCCTGACCTAACTCATTAGTCACTTTAGTGTAGTTTTTACCTAAAATAGTGAAAATGAGTTTTTCATTAGCTACAGGAACACCATTGTTAGTCAAGGATGCTGTGAAATAAACTTTATCTTTATGATACATTTCCACACCCTCAGAACTTAAAACATAGTTGTCTTCTTGTTGAGTAATTTCATCATTTGTGGAATTTTGTAAAACCATCGATGGAGGTTCCACTTCCTCACTAGTTAATATCTCATCAGTAGAATTTGAATCTACAGCACAAACTGCAGAAACTGATAACATGAAAACTAGTGTTAATAAAATTACACTAATTTTTTTATTAAACATAATGTTCACTCCAATGAATATTTATCCTTATTTTCTTATAAAAACCTTTTGTTTTTCTAAAAAAGCACAAATAAGCCTAAATTTGAAAAATAAATAAATAAATAAGTTATAATAGTAATAAAAAGAATTAATTAAAACAAATAAGCAATAAAAGGCAAAATTAGACATAAATCAAAAACATCAAAATAAAAAATTGTAGATAAAATATTTAAAAGTTAAATGAAGTGTAAAGCAAATATTAGTTTATTTATATTCTTTAACTAATAAATAATTATATAAAAATCATTAGAACTAAAAATAAAGCTTAAAATTAAAGTTAATTGAAAAAATAAGAAAAATAAGGTTAAAAACCTTATTCAACAGTCACACATTTTGCTAAGTTTTTAGGCTTATCAGGATCGTGACCTTTTTCAAGAGTAATATAGTATGCAATCAATTGAAGTGGCACAACATAAACAAGAGGTGCAATAATTTCACTTACTTCAGGGTTAATTGCAATTACATTGCTTGCTTTGGATTTAAGTGCTTCATCATCACTTGCACCAATAGCTAAAACATTTGCTCCACGGGATTTAACTTCTTCTAAATTACTCATGGTTTTTCTGTATGAATCTCCAGGAGGTACAATAACAACAACCGGAATTTCATTGTCAATTAAAGCCAAAGGACCGTGTTTGAGTTCTCCAGCAGCATATCCTTCACCATGGATATAAGTAATTTCTTTAAGTTTTAGTGCTCCTTCAAGAGCAGTTGGGTAAGTGTAGCCTCTTCCAAGGTAGAAGAAGTCAGGAGCATAGTTGTATCTTTTTGAGATGTCTTTAATAAAGTCAACATCTTCAAGAACTTCATCAATGTAATCAGGAACTTTTTCTAGTTCTTTTAATAATTCTTCGTCTTTTGCAAGAAGTGCTGCAAACAAGTAAATTGATGTGAGCTGTGCAACATAGGTTTTTGTTGCTGCAACACCGATTTCAGGTCCTGCCTGAGTTTGGATTACATATTTTGCTCTTCTTGTAATTGATGAACCTGCTACATTAACAATACCTAATGTTTTTGAGGTTTCATTTGCAACATCCAACGCTTTAAGTGAATCAGCAGTCTCACCAGACTGTGAAATAAATACAACTAAAGTCTTATCATTAAGAGTATTTGCAGAGTATTTGAACTCAGAAGCTAAAATAACATCAGTTGGGATTCCTGCAAGTGATTCTATTAAGTATTTACCTGTAAGTGATGCGTGATAAGATGTTCCACATGCTACAAAGCAGATTCTTTGAATATCATCAATATCATCAATAATTTCCTGAATATGTTCTTTTTGAGTTAAAGTGTTTTTAACAGCAGTTGCCTGTTCGTTGATTTCTTTAATCATAAAGTGGTCATAGCCTTCTTTTTCAGCCATTTCAGGAGTCCAGTTGATTGTTTCTACTTCTTTGTTTACAACATTGTCAAATTCATCGTGAACAACAACACCAGTTCTATCTAAAACAACAATTTCTCCCATTTCAGGATAAATTATGTCACGAGCATATTTTAAAATAGCTGGAGAGTCAGATGCAAGGTAATATCCGTCTTCACCGATTCCAACAATTAATGGAGAATCTTTACGTGTTGCAACGATTTTATCTGGTTCATTGGTTGAAATTGCAGCAATTGCATAAGCACCATGGATTACTCCAATGGTTTTTCTAACTGCATGTTCTAAATCAAAGCCCTCTTTCATGTATTTTTCAATTAAGTGAGGAACAACTTCAGTATCAGTATCTGATTTGAATACGTGACCTTCACTTATTAATTGTTCTTTGATTTCCAAGTAATTTTCAATAATACCATTATGAACAATAGCCACATCCAATGCTTCATCAATATGTGGGTGTGAATTCAATTTGGAAGGATCTCCGTGTGTTGCCCATCTAACGTGAGCAATACCTAAACTTCCAGGCATATCAGATAAGTTTAATTTATTATCCACTTCTTCAATTTTTCCTTTGTCTTTTTTGATGTGGATTTTGTTTTCATCATAGGTAGCAAGTCCTATTGAATCGTATCCCCTATATTCCAATTTAGAAATACAGTCAAAAAGGATTGGTGCTACATCATCATCATTTTTTAGAATGCATCCAACAATTCCGCACATTTAATCACCTTGATAATTATAAATATCCTTATACATACTTACAACATCACCAATTATCAAAATAGCTGGAGTGTTGATTTTTTTATCTGAAATATCACCTAATGTGCCGAAAACCAAGTTTTGGTTAGGTAATGTTCCGCTTTCAATTGCACAAACCGGAGTGTCAGCTGAGCGATATTTCATTATTTGTGCTGTATTTTCTTTGATATTTCCAATTCCCATCAATATAATCAAAGTGTCAGCAGTATAGTCCCAGTGGACTTGACTTTCTGGTTTTGTAGGATCTTCATGACCTGTTACAACAGTAAAAGATGTTGCAACGCCTCTGTGAGTTACTGGTAGTCCAAGAGAAGTTGGTGCTCCAACAGCGGAAGTTACACCTGGAATAACCTCGAATTTGATATCATGTTCCATTAAAGCCAATATTTCTTCTCCTCCACGACCAAAGACAAAAGGATCTCCTCCTTTAAGTCTGACTACATTTTCATGACTTTGAGCTTGTTTTATAATTAACTCATTGATTTCATCCTGAGTTTTGTAATGCTCACCTGCTTTTTTACCTACATAGATTCTTTCAGCAGTTTCTGGAGCGTGAGCTAATATTTCTTCATTAGCTAAATAATCATATAAAACAACATCAGCTTTATTTAAAGCTTTGACCGCTTTAAGAGTTATTAAATCAGCATCCCCAGGTCCTGCACCAATTAAATAAACTACCATTATATCACTTTTTTATAAAAATCCTTTAAAGAAATTCAAACCATCATCAGAGCCAAATAAAGATTCACAAGCTCTTTCTGGGTGAGGCATCATAGCAACAACAAGTCCTGATTCATCACATACACTTGTAATAGCTTCCATGGACCCGTTAGGGTTTTTGCCTTCAAACTGTAAAACTATTTGGTCTTGGTCTTTTAATAAATCAATATCTTCTGTGTAAAATCTTCCTTCTGCGTGTGCAATAGGAAGGTCAATTATTTGATCTTTTTTAAATGCTTTTGTAAATGGTGTTCTGTTAGTTGAAACTTTTAATTTGGACCATTCACAGTTAAATTTAGGGTTTTCATTTGTAATGAAAATTCCAGGAATAAGGCCAATTTCACCTAAGATTTGAGCCCCATTACAAATTCCAAGAACAGGTTTTTCTTCTTTTACCAATTCTTTAATTCCATCAATTACAGGAGTAATGGAAGCCATTGCACCTGCTCTTAAGAAATCCCCATAAGAAAATCCACCAGGAATTACAATACCGTCAAAGTCAGTTAGTTTTTCTTCACTCCACCAGACGTATTCCGGTTCAAGACCTGCAAGAGTACATGCTTTTGCAACATCCCTGTCACAGTTAGTTCCTGGAAATCTAATTACTCCAATTTTCATTTTCTCACCTATTTACCGCAAGCCATGTTTTGTGGAATAACATTAATTTTATAATCGTGGATAACAGGATTACAAAGTAATCTTTCACACATGTCAACAACATTTTCCCTAATTACTTCTCTGTCTTCTCCTTCCATTTGGAATTTAATGATTTCATCGGTTTTTACGTTTTTAACTTCGTAACCAAGTAAATCAAGAGATCTTTCGATTGTAGTAGCTTCAGGGTTTAACATACCGCTTTTAAGTGAGATTTTAACTTCAATATCAAATAACATCTAAATCACCTTTTCATCTTCAGGCATAATTCTGTTATAAACTTCAATATATGCATCCATAACTTCGTCGTCTTTTCCTTTTCTGAATAATTCTTTATCTAACATCTCTAAGGTTTCACTGTCCCATAATCTGCATCCATCAGGAGAGATTTCGTCACCGAGTAAGATGTTTCCATCTTTATCTTTACCAAATTCGACTTTATAGTCAACAAGGATAATTCCAGCATCAGCAAAGAAAGCAGTTAAGATTTCATTGATTTTTAATGCTTTTTCGGTTAAGATATCGATTTCTTCTTGGGTAGCGATTCCTAATGCTTTGATAATTGAATCATTTAACATAGGATCATGGTAATCATCATTTTTGAAATCCATTTGAACAAGTGGCGGATCTAATTTAGTACCATCCTCAATTGGATATCTGCGTACCAAACTACCGGTTGCAATGTTTCTTACAATAACTTCAATTGGAATCATTTCAAGTTTTTTTGCAACCATGACATTAGGTTCTGGAAGATCAATGAATTGGGTGTCAATACCGTTTTCTTCTAATACTTTAAAGATTTTAGAAGAAATAACCGCATTGTATGCTCCTTTATTGTTCATTACTTCTTTTCTAGCACCGTCACCAGCAGTCATATCATCACTAAACTCAATGATTACTTTATCGTCATCATCAGTGTTGTAAACACTTTTTACTTTACCACTATTAATTAACTCTTTTTTGTTCATGATATCAACAGAATAATAAAATTATTATAATATAGTTTTTAGTTTTAATATTATATAAAAATAGTTAAAAAAATAAGAAAAATGGAATTTTTTTAAGAAAAAATTAATCTTAAAAAAATATTTAATTTTTGAATTTACTCCATACTAGGGAGCTTAGATTGATCTGAACTAAATGAAGAACCAATTAATTTACCAGTCTCTACATCGTACTGGCGGAAATTACCATCACTATATGTAACTTCACGATAATATCCTCCACCTTGTTGTCCATTGTATTTAATTTCTTCACTTACAATATAAGGTTCAGAAGAATCATCAGAACTATCAGATACATTATTAGCTGAAATATCAACAGTTACATTATCAGTATTATTATCTGCGACATCAACTTGAACATTATTTGAATTATCGTCATTATTCATAGAACTATACATAACAGTACCTCCAACAATTATTATTGCGATAATTACCCCAATTAAGATAATAACATAGTTTTTCATAATTTTCACCTCAATTAAAGTTCATTAGATATAATTATGCATAAGCATTAAAATACTTTTCTATTTTGGAAAAATAACTGATTTCAAGACGAATTCAAATAAGCGTTATTTTAGGCATTCTAAAATTTTCCAAAATCTATTTCGTTTAATACATGACAGACTCTTTCCTCTTCGGGAGGCAATGACATGTAATCACCAAATATGCTGCCCAATGTAGAATCCTGATTGTTTGGAATTTTTACTTCAATACCTTCAAACATAGCTTTTTTTACAGGTTTAAAGTCACTAATTTTAAAATAGCACTGCTCATTCATAGTTAAATCAGTACAGTAATCATAATCTTTGTTTTCATATTTAGTATAGACTTTCAATAGCCTATTTTTGAAAAACTTTGGTTTCAAACCAATAGCATTGAAAATAACGTGAAATACATTGATTAATTTTTGAACTATGGAAGTTTCCTCAAGTTTAATTGCAGATATTGCATAAAACTTAGCTAAAAGAAGACATCTTTTCATGTAAATTTGTCTTTTAAACTTATTGTTTGGGATTTTATCAAGAATAAATAAATCCAAATGAATTCCCATGTCAAATGAAACCTGATCATCCCAGAATTCTGCCCAGTAAGTTCCGTTTAGAGACATTCTACCAAACTGGAAGAAATATTCTTCATTGTACCTGGAATCAAAAATTGTGTATTTTTCACTTTTTTTATCTTCCATAACCTTAAGGAATTTCTCATAATCATCTCTAAACATTGCTATGTCAATATCATCATCCCATGGGATGAAACCTTCGTGTCTTACAGCTCCGATTTCAGATCCGTAAAATAAATAGTAATCAATATTATGCTCATCACAAATACTAATAAAATCCTTTAAAATCAACATTTCAACATCTTTGATGTGCTGAAGAGTATCGTCGTTTGTCATGTTATCTCCATTAGTATTTATTAATAGTATTTACATCATTATTTTCAAAGTCTTCCATCACTTTACAAATAGCTTTTGAAACATCAAAGTTGATATAAGTATTGTTTTTACCAAGTTCAATTGATTTTACAAATGCAACAAGCATGTATCTGATTCCTTCACCGTCCAACTGGTAGAAGTATTTTTTTGTATCTTCAAGGTTTTCATATCTAAGCTCGAAGTAGTCAGTTTTCCACCATGGTGCAGGAACGTAAGCATAACCTTTAGAACCGGAAATAACTAATTCCCCTTCTGATTTTACACTGTTTGCAACTTTTATTGATGCAACAGCATTATCATATTGTAAATCTATTTTTGTAAACAAGTCAAAATTGGAATTATCATCAAGCATCAATGAATTGATGGTTTTATTATTATAATCAACACCTAAGACTTGGAATATCGGTAAAAGTGCTGTAGGACCCCATGAAGTAATACTGTTCCAGGAATTTTCATCATATTCTCTTAAACTGGTACATGTTGCATCAATAGAGTAGACATCTCCGATTTTTCCACCTTTAAGTAATAAAAGAAGTCTGTTGTAAGCTGTTGAGTAAGCAGTTTTAATAGAATCCATTAATATTAAATCATTATCAATAGCTAGTTTTTCAAGTTCTGCGCATTCTTCTTCGCTAAGTGCAAATGGAGATTCACATAAAACATGTTTGCCCTGATTAAGAGCCTGTTTTATTTGGGAGTAATGCTTTGAAGGATGTGAGATTATATATACTGCATCAACCATTCCCAATAAATCATCATAGCTTTTAGCTATTGTTAAGCTATCTTTTTTGTATGTATCAATTTCATCATCGTTTGTTATGTATAATGAATTAACTTCAATACCATTAACAAGTTTTGATTCATCATAAAACTTTTTTAAGATATTTCCTTCACCAACAAGACCTAAATTGATGCTGCGTCTTTTAGATCTTATTTCAGAACTTGAAACACCTTTTGTTCTGTCAAGATAAATTACTTCACAGTATTCATTTAAATAATCAAAATGACCAACCCAGTCAGAACCTACAGTAAAAATGTCAACATCATATCTTTTAATGTCATCAATCTTTTGACCTTCGTATTCTTCGATGATGATTTCATCAGCAAGGCCGGTTGCTCTAACTGACTCTATTCTTTCCATTAATGACTGTTTAACATTGATTTTTCCTCTTGTTTTGTCAAAATCATCAGCAGTAACACCTACAATTAAGTAGTCGCCCAATTCTTTTGCTCTTTCAAGTAATCTTTGATGTCCGTAATGGAATAAATCATATGTACCGTAGGTAATAACTTTAATCATTTTAAGATTCCTCTTTTTTCCAAATCATGTAATGCATCAATAAGTACATCATTATCTTTTAGAGTTAAATTTCCGATATGGCCAACTCTAAACATTTTTTCTCCAATTTCTCCACCGTTTGGATTAACCCAAATACCATAGTCGTTTTTAAGTGCATCTACAACATCATCTGCTTTTGAATCAACACAAAATACTCCAGTAACTGAATTTCCTAAATCATTGCAATGAATTTCCAAAGGTAAATCTTCAATTCTTTTTCTAAAGTCACTAGCTAGTGTTGAAATTCTTTCGATTTCTGATTCAACACCACCTTGGCTTTTGATTTCTTTTAATCTTTGGTTGATTTGTAATAATATTGTTACTGCAGGAGTAAATGGAGTTTGGCCTCTCTCACCATTTTTTAAAATGTCTTTTAAGTCAAAATACATGCAGCTGCAGGTGTTGTTTTCAACTCTCTCAAGTGCATTTTCACCTAAAACAATTACAGAAATTCCCGGAGGACAAGCTAAAGCTTTTTGAGAACCTGTTATTACTACATCAATGTTTTTTTCTACCATATTCAATGGATTTGCTAAAAATGAACTTATTGCATCAACTACAAGAAATATGTCATTTTCACTACAAAAATCACTGATTAAATCCAAGTCATAATAAACACAGGAGCTTGTCTCACAGATATTTACTAAAAATCCAGTGTATTTAGAACCGTCATATGAATCCAATAATTCTTTGGTGATATTTTCACCAAAATCAAGTTTTATTTCATCAAATGGAATATTATGGAGTTTGCATAATTCAACAAAACGCTGACCAAATCCTCCACCATTTACGATTAAAACTTTATCTTCATCATTAAATACGTTCATGACAGTTGTTTCCATAGCAGCAGTACCTGATCCGGTTATAAAAGCAACTCTTGAATCTTCACTTGCATAAACAAATTCTTTCATTAATTCTTCGTTTTCAAGCATTACTTTTGAAAATTCGTCATTTCTAAAATAAGGAGTTTGTTCACCCCCGATTTCAAGAACTGCTTTGCTACTCATTACCGGCCCAACAGTGAAATTTAACATTAAATCTACATCCTTATAATAATATAATAAAAAAAATTTATTAATTAATCTTTATATAAACTTAATAAAAAGAAATATTTAAAAATTTCTAATAATTAAGTAATTACTAAATTAAAGGACAAATAATATGTTTAAATCCAATAGATATGACGATGAAACATTAAAACACCTGCAAGAAGTTCAAATTGAAATCTTCAAATATTTCACCAAAGTATGCGAAGAAAATGATATAACTTATTTTATGTATGCTGGAAGTCTTCTTGGAACCATAAGACATGAAGGTTTCATCCCATGGGACGATGATATTGACGTAATCATGTTTAGAGAGGACTTTGAGAAGTTAAATGCAGTTTTTGAAAAAGAAATTGATGATAAATACAACTTTTTTAATGTTTTAAACGAAAAGACATATCACTACACATGGGGCAGATTAACACTTAAAGATACATTATTTAAAGAATGGTGGGCAGATCAGGTAGATTACACACCAAATATCTTTTTGGACATTTTTATTTTGGATAATATTCCTGATAACAAGTACAAATGGTTTATTCAAAAATGGAAAAGCTTTGCACTTAACCAGATGACTATTTATTCTCTTATCAAATATAGAAACGAATCCAGATTAAAAGAAATAATCCAGCAGATGGCTTATTATTTCTTAAAAATACTTCCTGTTTCTTCTACTACTATTAAAAGAAAATGTGTTGAGTCATTTTCAAAATATAAAGATGAAAAGTGTGAAAGAGTTTGTGATTTTCCGTCTGAATTTTTAATGCCTGTTTCAAACAGAAGCGATTGGGTGCCTGCTAAAAAAGCTAAATTTGAAGGTCTTGAAGTCAGTATTCCAAATAACTATGATAAGATATTGACTATGGATTTTAATGATTATATGCAGCTTCCACCTGAAGAATCCAGATTTAATCCTGCTCCTGAAGAAATTGACTTTGGAGAATACTAAATAGCTGATAATATGAAAACAAAAAAAGAAAGAATATTTTATTATGATTTTTTAAGAGCATTTGCTATTATTGCAGTTATCATATGTCACGTTGATCACTTTTTTGGTCCACTTGTAGGTACAACACAAATTGTAGCACAAATGACCTTCCATGATATTGGAAGAATAGGTGTTCCTATATTTTTAATGATAAGTGGTGCTCTTATTTTAAACAGACCATATCCAGATTTAACAGAATTTTTAAAAAAGAGATTTACAAGAATTATTTATCCGTTTATATTCTGGATTATCCTAATTTTAGCTCAATTACAATATTACAGATATAATGAGGCATTTTTATGGAATACATTTATTGGAGAACCTTCAATTACATGGTATTTCTGGGTTTTAATCGGAATTTATTTATTCTTACCTGTTCTTAACTCATTTGTCAAAGAATATGGTGAAAGCGGTTTAAAATACTTTTTAAGCATCTGGTTTATCTTGATGATTTTAAAAACATTTAATGCATATCCTTTATGGACCAACTTTGATTTAAGCTATTTTGCAGGTTATGTAGGATATCCTGTTTTAGGTTATTATTTAGCAAATAAAGAGTTTAAAATAAGTGATTCCAAAGTATGTCTACTTGGATTAATAACATTGATTGCATCATTAAGCGTATTTGTTTATTTAAACTACTTCAATAGCCCATACATCAGTATGATTTATCAAAATGTTCCAATTATATTTATGGGAACCGGATTATTCTTGTTTGTTAAATATCTTGATAAATTAAACAAATTTAACTCAATTAAGGATAATTTCATTGGAAAAGCAATTATCTCTCTAAGTGTGTGCAGTTACGGAATGTACTTCTCACATGTATTAGTGGTTAAATTCCTCTCATACTACAATCCACATTCCCATTTAATGTTTCCGGTGATGTTTGTTTTAATAATATTTCTTTCATGGCTATTACCATATGTTTTAAGCAAAATACCTTATGTAAAAACATTTAGTGGACTTTAAAATCCACTAATTACTTATTTTTTAAAAATAGCTTCAGCCATTATAATATCAAAAGGACGAGTTATTTTGAAGTTTCCCTGATTACCTGGGAATAATTTAATATCAGCATTTCTTAAATGGAATAAAACCATTGCTTCATCTAATTTAGCTATTTCCTCGTCAGATAAATCTTCATAGATTTCAAGGAATTTGTCAATGTTAAATGACTGTGGTGTTTGAGCATGACATAAATATTTTCTTAATGGAACATCAGTTAGTTTTCCATCTTCTTTTGATTCGAATATTACATCTGTAGCTGGTATTACAGCACTTGCAGCACCAACTTCAATTGCATATTTTATACTATCTTCAATTAGCTTTTCTGATACAAATATCCTTGATGCATCGTGAGTTACCAAAATAGAGTCATCTTCGCAGTTTTGATCTTTCATATAATAAATTGAGTTTAAAATAGTGTCGTTTCTTGTTTTTCCACCTTCAATAACAACAATTCTATCATTTTGCGGGAAATATTCCTCAATTAAGTTTTTTGTTTTGTCAATACACTCTTTTGGAGAAGATACAATAATTTTATCAAGTTCATCAACATTTAAGAATGTTTCAACTGAGTGAACTAAAATCGGTTTGTTGTTAATATTAACAAATTGTTTTGGCTTTCCCTGTTTTAATCTGGAACCTACGCCTCCAGCAAGCATTGCTGCACAAATCATTAAACTACCTCACTATAATTTATCCCAAAATTTATTAAATGCTTCTTTTGGATTTATTCTATCAATAATTACATCATAAGCAAAATCAACTGTTGCACAATCAATATTGTGCTTTTTACACAAGTCTTTCATTATTACAATTGTGTTTTTTCCTTCAAAAAGAATTCCTGATGCTTCCTCATCAATTACTATTTTTTGACCGTACAACACACCTAATGTATGGTTTCTACTTACAGTAAGTGTTGAAGCAGTAATAATGTCTCCAAATCCGCAGTAGTCATCTACTGTTTTTCTGCTACCGCCAAATTTTTCAATTATGTCTTTTGTTTCATTATAGGTTTTTGTAAATACTGAAAAGCGTGCGTTATCGTTTATTTTCATTCCTTCACAGATTCCCTGAGATATTGCAATTACATTTTTTATAATACCACAATACTCAACACCAATAACGTCAGTGCTTGCAGAAACCTTAAATTTAGGAGTTGAAAGTGCTTTTTTAACTTTATCAAGGTATTGTTCATCTTCACATGCAATTGAAGCTGATGAAAATGTTCTTTCAACCATTTCTGCTGCAATATTTGGTCCGGATAAAACACATGCAGGTCTTCCAATTTCTTCTTTTATAACTTCACTCATTCTTTTTTGAGATTGTTTTTCAAGACCTTTTGCTGTATTTACCAAAACACAGTCAGGAGAAATAATATCTTTTAAAGAGCGTGTGACTTCACGCATTTTAGAAGAAGGAATAGTTAAAAAGATGACTTCAGCATCTTTCAAGTCATTTAAATCATTTGTTGCAAAGATATTGTCTTCAAGGCGAATATTTGGGAAATATTCTCTGTTAAAATGAGTTTCATTTATTGAATCGACAACTTCTTTGCGTCTTGCATACAATAAAACTTTTTTAGTATTATCGCAGACTGTCTGGGAAATTGCACTTCCCATAGCGCCTGCACCAACAACACCTATATTTGAAAACATGATTTAATATTTAAATTATTTAATATAAAAAATTAATACTTACCGAAATCAAGAACATCCGGTGCAGCATTATATCTTTTTTCTACAGGTGGAATTTCCATATAATCTCCGTATATTTGAGTTAAAAGTTTATCATAGTTTTTAGGAATTCTAACTTCAAAATCTTCAAATTTAGCTTTAAGTGCAGGTTCAAAATCATCTCTATCATATGCCATGTATCCTGCAAGGTTAAAGCAGTCAACAACCCTGTTTGTTTTCTTATTATTAAAAAAGGTCATTACTTTGGTCAATACCTTTTTCCAGAAGCTTTTGTTGATTGGAATAATATTTAAGAAGTGATATGCTGCGTGGTGCATTTTAGTTCTAAATTTAGTGTACATATCCATTTTAATACAGGAATTAATAACAAACTGGTAAAAGAATACGTATGCAAAATGGTGTAATTTACCTATAAAATCACTATCTGGAATATTGTCAAGTACAAATAAGTCAATGTTGATTCCAAGGTCATATTCCACATAATCAGTGTACCAGCGGCTGAAAGTAGTGTCTTTAAGAGAGATTTTTGCAAAAGATCCAAAACAGTCATCAATATAATTCATTTGGATAAGGTCATATTTGTCTGACAATTCTTCTTTTAAAATATCAAGGGATTTGTCAAAGTCTTCTCTAAATAAGATAATATCAATGTCATCATCCCAAGGAATGAAACCTTCATGTCTTATGGTTCCGATAAGAGAACCACCATACATATAGTATTTTAAATCATGTTTATCCAATACTTTTACAACATCTTTGAGAATCATTAGTTCTACTTCTTGGAGATGTTTAATCTCGTCATCACTATACTTTCTAAATTCACCTGCGACCATATAATGTAATCTATTAAAAATATTATTTAACTATATAGATTGAAAAAATAGCTTTTCTTTTTTTAATATTAAAAATTAACAAATAATATAAACCAATTAAAACAAAATATATAACATTATAAATTAATGAAGGTAATTTAAAATGTCAAAACCCGTTGTTGCAATAACAAGACCTAAAGACAGAGCAAAAAAGGCTTGTGAAATTGTAGAAAAATTAGGTGGAGAAGCTTTTTTAGCACCTACACTTGATTTAAAACCTGTTAACAGTGATTCATTAAAAGAATTGGTTAAAAGAAAAGATGAACTTGACTGGATTGTTTTTACCTCTCCAACCACTATTGATTCTTTTAATAAGTTTTATCCTGATTTTTTAGGTAGTTTAACTTGTAAATTAGCTGTTATTGGAAATAAAACCGGAAAACTTGCTGAAGAAAATGGTTTAAAAGTTGATTTGATTCCTGAAGATTTTACAGCAGAAGGCTTAATCGAGGAATTTAGAAAACGCAATATTACAAACCAGTTTATTGGAATTCCAAGAACACTTTCTGCAAGACCTGTTCTTCCAGAAGAACTAGAAAAAATGGGAAATACTGTGCTTTTAGCAGAAGCTTACAAATCACTTTTCCCGATGGACGAAGACAGTATAAAAGAATTGATTTTAAAAATTGAAAATAAACAAATCGATGCAATTACATTTACAAGTCCTCTAACTGTTGAGAATTTCTTTGAAATAACAGATGACAAGGAAAAAATAGCTAAACTGTTATCTGAAAACTTGCTTACCGTTTGTATTGGTCCTATTACTGCTAAGGTTTTGAAAAAGTATAATGTTACCTACATTCACCCTGATACTTATACTGTTCCTGATATGATGGAATTATTGTTTGAAAAATGGAGGGAAATACATGGATGATAAAATAAGTATTATTTTACCTATTTTCAATGTTGGTGACCACTTAAAAGGTGGAATTGACTCACTTATCAACCAAACTATTGGAAATGAAAATTTAGAAATCATTATGGTTAATGATTGTTCAACTGACGGATCTGATAAGATTATTGATGAATATGCTGAAAAATACGACTGCTGTATTGCAATTCATCATGAAAAAAACAGTGGTGCAGCATACACTCCACGTAATACTGGTATTGATGCATGTACTGGTGATTATATAATGTTTTTAGACCCTGACGACAGATACACTCCAGATGCATGTGAAACATTATACCATGCTGCTAAGAAAAATGATGCGGATGTTGCATTTGGTCGTTTTAGAAGAATATTTGAGTATGGTGGAAAAGTTCAAAAATCCTACTCTCCATATATTGACAGTTTGGAAAAACATTATCCTGATGAAGAATTAGAAACTGCAAACTTCTTGGATGTTCCTGATTTTGTTTGGGATCATTTTGTTGAAAAATTCCTTTACGGAAAAACTTTAGAAGTTACATATCCAAGAGATTCCCCTCTAGATACAATTAAAGTTGACAATATTGAACAGGAACCGGATTTATTAAAAATGGCTCCTGCAGTATGGAGTAAAATCTATAAAAGAGAATTGATTATGGATAATGATTTACGTTTCCAACCTTTCGTTTCCGGAGACGACATGGCATTTTCACTTGAAGCTCTCTTAAAAGCTAAAGGAATTGTATTTTTAAACAATTTCCTGTGCTATGACTACTACATAAGAGATTTACCTGATGATAAATCTATTACCAACACTGTTAACGTCAGATTGCTTAATGAACTTATGGAATCATACATTTACTGCAGACAATGTACTGAAGGATTTTCCAAAGAAATCCAAACTGTTTCTGTAAATCCACACTTGCTTCACTGGACCAATTCCTGGAAACACTCTCCATTTACCAAAGACGAAAACAAATTATTGTTAAGCAAAGTAAACAAACTTAAAAGCATCCATAAAAGTGATTTGAAAACTAAAATGTTGTTAAGTTCCATTTCAACAGCAATCGAATCAAAAATTCAAATTCAAAAGGAGTAAAACAATGTCTGATTATAAATATGTAATTGTAGGTGCTGGACTTTCCGGTTTAACAATAGCTGAAAGAATAGCTAATGAATTAGATGAAAAGGTATTAATCATTGAAAAACGTAACCACATCGGAGGTAATGTCTATGATTTCTACCAGGACGACATTTTAATCCAAAAGTACGGACCTCACATTTACCATACCAATGAAAAAAAGGTTCACGATTACTTATCCCAGTTTACCGAATGGAGCGAATACGTACACAGAGTATTAAGCTTTGTTGACGGTAAACTCGTACCAATGCCAATTTGTATTGATACTTTAAATAAATTATATAATCTTGATTTAGATGAAGATTCCATGAAAGAATGGATTGACGAACACAAAGAGGATATTGATGAGATTAAATCCTCTGAAGATGTTGTTTTAAAAAATGCTGGTCGTGACATCTACAACAAGTTATTTAAGAATTATACTGAAAAACAGTGGGGAACTTCAGCAGCTAACTTAAGCCCTAGTGTTATTTCAAGAATTCCATTTAGATTCAACCATGATGACAGATACTTTGGTGATACCTATCAGGGAATGCCAAAGGAAGGATTTACCAAAATGTGTGAAAACATGGTAAAATCTGACAATATTGATATTAAACTCAATACTGATTATAAAGATTGTATTGGTGATATTGATTATGAAAAATTAATTTACACCGGACCAATCGACTACTTCTACAATTACAAGTACGGAGAATTATTATACCGTTGTTTAAACTTCGTTTATGAAATTTTAGACGAAGATTCATATCAGGAAGTTGGTGTTGTTAACTATCCAAATGACCCTTACTTTACAAGAATAACCGAGTTTAAAAAGTTAACACAACAAAAAGTCGACGGTAAAACTGCAATTATGAGAGAATACCCTGGATTTAACGGAGAAAAATGTTATCCATATCCGACCAAAGAATACTTGGATAAATTCGAATTATATGAAGCAGAAATGGAAAAAGAAGAACATGTGATTTTCGCAGGAAGACTTGCAAGATACAAATACTACAATATGGATTTAGTAGTTAAAGACGCATTGGAAATCTTTGAAAATGAAATCAAATAGGTGTTAATATGATTACAATCTGGCCACAATACTTAAACAGAAATTTAACCACAGGAGAAGGTCGTAAAATCTCACAGGAAGACTCAGTAAAAGACCCTACAATAAATGAAATTGAAAGAGCGCTTAAAAGACTTAACCTTACCTTTGAAATTGAAAAAGATAAGGCATATCCTGGAAAATGGTATGAAAAATCAGGGAGAGCTCTTGTTGAATGGGATAAAACCAAACTTGAATTAATAAGAGAAATTAGTTTAAAAATCAAAGACATTAGAAACTGATTATTATGCAAATACCACAATTAATGCACGAACAATACCTTGAAGCAAAAGATATGATTGAAAAGGCAAAAGACATTAAAGTCTATACTCATATTGACTGCGATGGTATTTGTTCCGGTGCAATTTTATCAACCATACTAGACAGACAAAACAAAGAACACGAAATTGAATTTGTTAATTTAGATGTCGTTGATGACATTGAACTTAATCATGAACTTACAATCTTTTCCGATTTAGGCTCCGGTCAGCGCGTTGACACAAAAGCCGTGAAAGGTCAAAAAATTCTTATTTTAGACCACCACCCGCCACTTAGAAGTCTTAATTACAAAGATGATAAAGATTACATGTATTTGGAAATCAATCCACTCCATCACGGCATTGACGGATCATACTATGTGTGCGGTGGGGGATTGTGCTATTTTCTTGCAAAGGAATTTGGATATAATGATTTAAGCTGGATTGGTTTATTATCTGCTATTGGAGATATGCAAAATACAAGATCAGGGTATTTTGAAGGTTTAAATGAAATAATCCAGCAGGATGCAATTGACGGTGGATATTTGGAGCTTAAAAAAGGAGATCTTAACATTTACGGAAGAAACACAAGACCACTATTTGTTGCTCTATCATACTTTAGTGATGTTAATCTTCCGATTACAAACAATACCAATGAAACTATGGCTATTTTAGAAGAGTTAGGTATTGATGAAAAGCATAACAGGAAAACATTAAGTGAACTAACAGATGCTGAAAAAGGAAAGCTTTTCCAACGTCTTATGTCAATGCTTACCAAAGTAGTTCCTGCAAGATATATTGAACATTTACCAAAATTAATCATTGGAGATTCCTACACTTTCCTAAAAGAGGACGACCACAGCTTTCTTAGAGATGGAAGTGAGTTTTCAACTGCTATGAATGCATGTGGAAGAAACCATCAGGAAAAAGTCGCACTTGAAGTATTAAAAGGAGACCGTATGCTTGCATTAGATGAACTTGAAAGTGTAAGTAAAATGCACAGAACAAACCTTGCAAAAGCAATAAGCAGTGTTGCAGAAAGTGATGAGAAAAACATTATTGAACTTGAAAACTTACAGTACTTTGACGGAACCGGAATTGCACCTGAAATTGTTGGAACAATCACTGGAATGATTTTAGGTTATTGTAACTGGAAAAAACCAATTATAGGATTTGCAAGAACTGAAGAAGGCCTTAAAGTGTCTCTTAGATGTTCCAGATTACTTTCATATGATGGAATTCACTTTGGAAACATTATCCGTGAAGTTGCTTCTTTGGTTGGTGGAACAGGTGGAGGTCACTCCATGGCATGTGGTGCATATATTCCAATTGAAAAGCAGGACGAATTTATTGAATTATTCAATAATAAATTAAATGGAAAATTGACAAATTAACATTTTTGTTTCAAAATATTAATCTTATATATTATAAACTACAATATATCAATTAATCAATTATGATTGAGGAATGAATTATGATGAAAACATTTAAAAAAAGAGGCGCATTAACTCATTTTCAGATTTTAAGTGAAATCTCAAAACAAGACCCTCACCTCAAACAAAAAGATTTGGCTAATAAATTAGGAATTACAATACAGGCTGTTTCAGAAAATATCAAAACCTTAATCGAATTGGGATATATCAGTTCCAAAGATGGAAGATCCCCATATAAAATAACTCAAAAAGGTATTGAAAAAGTAAAAAAAGACGCAATCAGTCTTAGAAAATACTCTGATTCTGTTCTTGAAACCATGAACCATTATAAAACCATCTGGCCAGCTATTGCTAAAGAAGACTTGAAAAAAGATGACTTAGTTGGTCTTTTTATGGAAAATGGTGTATTGTATGCTCATAAAAAAGAAGAAAATGCAACTGGTATTGTTTTAGAAGATACTTCTGCAAACTTAGATGTTGCATTAGCTAACCTTACCGGAATCATTGACGTAAGTGTTGGTGAAGTAACAATCATTAATGTTCCAACAATCAAAGACGGCGGTTCTAGAGCTTGCGATTTAGACTTAATTAAAAAAGTTTATGAAAAAGGAACAAACAGTGGTGAAAAATTCAATAAGATTGCATCAGCAGGTACTGTTTCACGTGCAATCATCAACAAATTAGATTTACCACTTGATATTGAATATGCTGCTCCAAATGCAACTGCTAATGCTGCTCGTAAAGGATTAAATGTCCTTGCAATTTGTGTTGGAGATATGAGCAAATCATTTACTCGCGAACTTGAAAGCGAAAAAATAAAATATAATATTATTGATGGGAAAAAATAATTAATTTTCCCTTACCATCTTTAACAAACCTGCAGCTAACTGCTGTGAGGTTATTTTTTTATTTGTGTTATTTTTAATTGCATTTACATAACACTCATCAACACCATCACGTTCAATGACATTGATTACCTTATCTAAAATCATCTTGTTTTTAATGTTTTCAACTTCTTTGTAGGAAGGAATCTCTTTTTGTGTGATTTTAGTGTTGTTTGCTTTTCTAATAGCTGCAAATCTTCTTGTTTCATCTCTGCATACTAAAGTAAATGCATATCCGACTTTACCTGCTCTTGCAGTTCTTCCTATTCTGTGAATATAGTTTTCAGGATTTTGTGGAACATCATAGTTGATAATTACATCCAAGTTGTCAACGTCCAATCCACGTGCAGCAACATCTGTTGCAACGAGAATGTCTATTTTTCCGTTTCTAAACTTATTCATTACTTTATCTCTCATTTTTTGAGTCATATCCCCGTGAAGACTGTCAACAGAATATCCTCTTTTTCTTAAGTGTTTTGCAACATAATCCACACCTTTTTTAGTGTTACAGAATATTAAAGCAAGTTCCACATCATAAACATCAAGAAGACGAGTCATATCATCAAATTTGTACTTGATATTACATTTAAATGAATATTGAGTAATTTTTGGAGTGTTTTTCTTGTTTGCTTTAACTTTGATGAATTTAGGATCTTTTTGATATTTTTTAGCTATTTTTTTAATCTCATCAGGCATTGTAGCTGAGAATAATAAAGTCTGTCTGTTTTTAGGAGTGTTTTTAAGGATAAACTCCATATCCTCTCTAAAACCCATATTTAGCATTTCATCTGCTTCATCCAAAACAACACTTTCAATACCAATTAAATCAAGGTTTCCTCTGTTGATATGATCAATTACACGCCCAGGAGTTCCAACAACAATATGAACACCTTTTTTAAGTACTCTTGTCTGTTTTCCTATTGGCTGGCCACCATAAACAGATAAAATTTTAAGTTTTTTAATATGTGAAGCTACTTTTGAAATTTCATCTGCAACCTGCATACATAATTCTCTTGTAGGGCATAAAACAATAGCTTGAGGTGATTTGTCTTCAATAAAAATCTTTTCAATAATTGGAATTGCAAATGCAACGGTTTTTCCAGAACCTGTTTGTGCCTGGCCCATCACATCGCGTCCTTTTAGAGATATAGGAATTGATTGTTCTTGAATGGGAGTTGCTTTTGTAAATCCCATCTTGTTTAATCCTTTTTTAACATTATCAGAAATATTTAGTTCATTAAAATTCATTACATTAATATTTAACCCGATAACTATTTAATAATTTAGATTAATGTAGATTGAACGGATTTTTGAGGAAAGTGATAAAGAAACTTATAGATTTCATCAAAATTATTTAAAATTCCATGCTCCTTTGTCCTGTATCGGAAAATATTCATCAGTTTTTGATTATCCGAACTGTTAATGGAATATTTGTTTCCAAATTCACGGATGTATTTATTCTTAAGACCTGGAAAATGCTCATCCAATTTTTCATAAAAGTATTCTCTGTCCCCATCTCTAAGAGTTACTCCCATATTATAGCACAAAATTCCTTTAACGTTTGCATCAATGCAGTAATCAATAATAGAATTGATATTTTTAGCAGTATCGTTGATATATGGTAAAATCGGACAAAGCCATACAATAGTTGGTATATTTTCCTCGTTTAGCTTTTTTAAGACTTCCACTCTTCTTGATGTAGGAGCTACATTTGGTTCTAGGATTTTACAAAGCTCATCATCTGCTGTTGTAAGTGTCATCTGAACAACAACTCTTGTTTTTTCATTGATTTTTTTAAGTAAATCAAGATCTCTTAAAATCAAATCTGACTTTGTAATGCATGTAAAACCAAATCCGTATCTGTAAATAAGTTCTAAGGATTTTCTTACATATTGAAGATGTTTTTCAAGTGGAATATATGGATCAGTCATAGCTCCTGTTCCAATCATTGCCTTTGGACGTTTAAGAAGTTCTTTTTTAAGAAGTTCAAGTGCATTTTGCTTAACTTCAATATCTTCAAAATCATGGTCCATATTATAGACATCGCTTCTTGAATCACAGTAAATGCAGCCGTGGGTGCATCCTCTATAAAGATTCATTCCATTTTTCGGTGACAGTATAGTTTTTGTATTTACGTAGTGCATAGTTTAATTTTTTATTTTGATAAGTTAAATAATTATACTCACAAAAACAGATAGTAAATTATGCTACAAAAAGACATTACACAATATTCAATTGGATATGAAATTAAAACACACCCTTCAATAAAAGGCATGCAAATTATTGAAGATAAAAACAATTTCCCGATTAGTTGGTTAAATAAGCAAGGTTATTGTGAATACCAGCTATATCTCGAACACATAAAACATATAGAAACACAAAGAACAAGACAAATGACAAAGGGAAGTGAAATTCACCAGCAGCTTGAAGATGAGTTTAAAAAAGATTCAACTCCAATAAGTTTTGATGATGCTTTTGAAATGTCTAAAAAAGAAGCATTAATATCCAGAGAATGTTTTGTAGTATCAGCAAAGTTTGGAATTAGAGGATTTATTGATGAGATATGGATGATGCCTGATGAAATTGTAATTATTGACGATAAACCCGGAAAAATACCATATGAATCTACAATGAACCAGGTAAGAGCATACTGTCTTGCATATAAAGATATGACTGGAGATAAAAGAAAAATCAAATCAGCACTACGCCAGAGGGCAACAGACAATATCTTCTGGAGCGAAGAATTTACAAAAGACGTTGAAAATCAGATTTTATTTACAATAAACAGAATTCACGGATTGTTTGAAGGAACAAAACCATTCGTACCTACTAAAAACCCGAATAAATGTCATTCCTGCAGATTCAAACACGACTGTGAACATGCAAAATAGATTACCATGAATAAAAAAGCAACCTTATTAATTATTTTTACATTAACAATAGCTCTTACATTGGCAAATGTTCTAATTAGTGAAGGTAATGGTGAAAAAAGCTTTCCAAAAACAATGTCGATTGGTAATAAAACAGTTACCTATGAAAAAGAGGGAAAATGCCTTGATGTAATTGATGGAAATACAATACAGGTTTATGGTGTTGGCAAAGTACAGCTAACACAAATTGGAAGCCCTACAAATGAGGCAAAGCAATTTGTTGAAGAAAAATGTCTTGGAAAAACAGTTTATTTAAATATTGATGACAAACAGCCAAAAGACGAATACAAAAGGACATTAGCTATTGTATATACAAATACAACAGACATTAATAAAGAGTTAATTGAAAATAACTTAGCAGAAATTTCCTATTTTACACCAAGTGAATTTAAAAAAGGAGAAATTTAATTTTCACCACCCCCATTTTGTGAGTGTGGAAAATAAAATTAGAATGATTGAAACAATCCTAAACATAATTAGTATAATCATAGAATTACTCAATCTCATAAACAAGTAGTTTGGATTTTCCAAACGTATAACTAATTTTAATCATTAACATATAAAAATTTTAGGATAAAATAATCATACAAAAAAAATTTCTAGATTAAACATTCACAAAACCACCAATATAACACAAATTGTCGATTACAATCGACAAAACTACTAATTTAATATAAATTGTAGAATACAATCGACAAAATAAATATAATCTGAAAAACACAGAATACAAAAGAAATCTTAAAAAAAATACCTAAAGATGTCTTAGCATGCAAAAATACTAAAAACAACAAATTTTTAGAAAAAAAGAGAAATTTAATAAAAAAAATTAATAAATGAGCTTAATTACGCTCACTAATAACAACGGTTTTTGAGATATTGCATAAGAACCTATCTTGTTTTAATAACTTACCAATAGCCCAGTCAAAAACGATAGGAATCCAGTAGATTTTACTTAAATTACGTACAATAGCCTGAGACCAGGATATTCTAGCTCCGTTTTTAGATCTAACTTGTAAGTACATTACTGCTTTACCAACAGTAGCACCTTTGAATTTTTCACATAATATAAAGTAAATTAATGTTAAAACTGGAACAACATATACTAAATACTGGAATACTGGACTGTTAACATCTAACATTAATGCTAAGAAATAAGATACAATCCACATTACTGCAGATAATACAAAAAAGTCAGCAATGTATGCAATTATTCTTTTTGAAAAAGTACTAGTCATATTTAATCACCTAACATACTCTAGGAACCGGATCAGCAATTGGTGCTTCAAGAATTCTTTCTCCACCGATAGGAGTGTTTACAACAACATAATCTCCTTCGACTACTTCACCGATTATTGCAGCATTTTCACCATATTTTTCACTTCTGATAGCTTCAAGGATTTCTTCAGCTTTATCGGCTTTTACACCCATAACAACTTTACCTTCGTTAGCTACTTCAAATGGATCAATACCTAACATTTCAGATACTGCGTGAACTTCTTCTCTAATTGGAATTGCTTCCTGTTCAAGAACTACTCCAACACCAGCTTTTGAAGCCATTTCATTAATTGCATTTGCAAATCCTCCACGGGTTGGGTCTTTCATTGCAGTAACTCCACCAATATCCAAAGCTTTTTTAATTATATTCCACATTGGAGCAACATCAGATTTCAAATCAGTTTCAAATCCAAAACCTTCTCTAAAAGACATTAAACTCATTCCATGGTCACCTAAACTACCGGTGACAATAATCTTGTCTCCTACTTCTAAAGTTGAATCACGAATAACTTCACCTTTTTTAGCTATTCCAATACCTGTTGTAACCATTACAATACCATCGATTTTGCCCTGAGGCATTACTTTGGTATCTCCAGTAATTACAGCAACATCAACTTCTTCACAGGTTTCGTTTAATGATTTAATAATTCTATCCAAATCTTCTATCGGGAATCCTTCCTGCATGATTATTGCATTTGAAATTGCAAGTGGACGTGCACCCATTACTGAAACATCATTTATTGTTCCTGCAGCAGAAATTCTACCAATATCTCCACCAGGGAAGAATAATGGATCAATAGTGTGTCCGTCAGTAGTTAAAACAATCTCATAATCATCGCCAAGAGGTATTGATGCACCATCATCCAATGCATCTAAACTAATACCACCGTTTACGCTTTTTTTAGTGATATTATCCAAAATTGTGCTAGCAATTAAATTTGCCATTACTTCTCCGCCAGCACCATGATTCATACTAATTTTATCGTCTGACATTTTATCTCCTAATTAATAAATAATTAATGAAATATTATTTGTAAAAACAAGTATATTAATATTAAGTTATAAAAAAATTGAAAAAAAAGAGAAATTTAAAGAAAAATCTTTAAATTAAAATTCCGTTAATAACACCGTCTTGACCAGGTCTAGATGTTACTTTAGCATTACCTTCAGCGGTTTCTACGATTGCACCTTTGGTAATGATGTTCCTTCTTACGTAGTTAGGGTTAGCAGAGTTTTCTACTACGTTGAGGATGTCTAAAACTTTGGTTTTACCATCAGCGTCAGTAACGTTGATTTTGTTACCAGTAGCTAATCTGAGTTTTTCGTTTCCACCACGGGTTCTGATTTTTCTTAATCTTTTTTCATCTAATCTGGTTTCTGCTGGGTCTCTTCCTAATTCGGATTTTCTTTTTCCACGGTTTGCAACGTTTCTTGCACCGGAAGGACTTCTAGTTGATTTTCCTTGAGAAATTGCCATTATTTCACCTAAATAAATATAATTATATAAATAATAATCGCTGTCAGTAAGTCTCTTTTCCAATTAAATTATCGGCAAGATAAATGATAATCCAATTTTGAGAGCAAAAAAGAGCCTTATTGAATAATGATAATAAAATATTACTTTATCATTATATATAAATGTTTTATTTTTAAGGCTAAAAATAGAAAAATTACTATTTATTTTTTAAAATAAATTCTTCAACCAGTTTATCGAAGTCTTCTTCAGAAAGTTCCTCATCTCCACTGGCATCAAGGATTTTTTGAATTTCATCAGATGAAACATCATCACCTAAAAGAGATATTAACAATTCTTTTAAGTCATCATCATCGATATATGGCTCTGTACTAGATTTTATATTGCCATCGTTATCCAAAACATAATAAGGAATGTCATAATCCATAAATTCCACCTATCTTACATATTCATAGTATACGATTCCGTATGGATCATCATCAAAATACCATTCATTTGGTAATGTGATTTCATCATCGTCATCGTCATCGCTTTCAAAATCCACATCAAATCCGTCAGCACCTTCAACCTGAACAACAATGTTTACTTCATCACCTAACTGTTCAAGGTCAATACCTAATTCTTCTAAATCTATTACTAATTCATCTTCATTAGCATCTTCAGGAATAACAATTACAATTTCATCAGGACTGACATTAATTTTTGGATCTTCCACGATATCAACTCCTATTAATAATATACATATTATATTATGTTATCCTATTTAAAATTTTAATAAAAGATAGTAACCCTAATAGTTACTATCAATTTCAAAGTTTAAAATTGGAATTTCAAATATGTTTCTGCATCTAAAAGAGCATATTCGTTTATCTTCAATAAACATTGAAAAATAAATACACATTGTGTTGCATTTGATGTTTATTTTAACATTTGAGTTTTCCAAAGTCTTTTTTGGTACGTTAAACACACTTGATGCATTATTTACATATATTGAGTTTGGATGGTTGTTTTTGTTTATTGCAAGAAATATTCCATCTGAAATATCAAAGTCACTACAAAAACCGTTTTCACCATCAATTTTACCAACAAATGTATCATTTATCTCATCATAGCTTGAAATCAATCTTTTTTTCATCATATCAAACCTCACTCATACTATATCAGATAAAACATATAAAAAACGTCAAAGAGCATTTGAAAACTAAATTAAAAACCAAATAAAAGCAATTTAATTATATTAAGTCCAAATAATTGATTTTAGTTATTAGAAAAGTATTATTAATAAGCTAAATCAAAATTTAGAATAGGTGTCAAAATTGGTTAGTGAGACAAAAGAACAATTAGAACTTGAAGCTGAAATCAAACAGCAAGCCCAAGTATTTCTAAAATACCTTAATTCCACACTTCCTGAAAGTATGGAGCTCGAATATGAAGGATTTTACAGAAGAGGCTTTTTTGTAAGTAAAAAAAGATATGCTGTAATTGAAGATGGTGAAATTATAGCAAAAGGATTGGAATTGGTTAGAAGAGACTGGGCACCTATTGTTAAAAAAACTCAGGAAGCTGTTTTAATGGCAATCCTAAAAGAAGGGGATTCCGATAAAGCAATCAGCGAAGTTAAAAAAGTTCTAAAAAAAATTAAAAAAGGAGATGTGGATAAAAAGGAAATGATTATTCACACACAAATCACCAAACCACTTGACCAGTACAAACAGGTTGGACCACATGTTATTGCTGCAAGAAAAATAGAAGAACACGGCATTAAAGTGACACGTGGGACAATTGTACAGTATATAATTACAAAAGGAAAAGGATCTATTAGTCAGCGTGCTGTTCCTTACGAATATAGTGAAGGATATGCATATGACAAGGATTATTATATTAATAATCAACTAATACCAGCTATTGAAAGAATTATGTATTCATTTGGATATACAAAACAGGACCTTGAAGATATGGCAAAAGGTGAAGTCCAGCAAAGTCTTGATGCATTTTTCTAAAAATATACTCTTTTTTTAATTATTCTTTCTTATTTTTTAATTTTATCCATTAAATTTATTGTTTTTTGTTCTAAGTTAAATAAAATCAATGTTTTTAGATTAGATAACTTTTTATAATTTATTATATTATATAATAAGCATTCTAACATAGAATTGTTAATTGATATAAATAATTACCTTAAAACATTATTTCATATTATTTAACCCTTTTATAAGATAATTCAAGGTAAATTTTACTCAATATTTTATTTTCATAATGTTTTAACCTTATTTTTAAAAAATAAACTCATTTAAAGTGATTTAGTGAATAAAAAGGTTTATATAAGGATTTCACTATAAATATATTTCAAGTAAGACTTTAGTCTTGCTATTTATTAAAACAAGATTATTATGGAGGTAAAATTATTTTGAAAAAACAATTATCATTTGCTTTTTTAATTGCATTAACAGTAATTTTGGCTGTTGGTGTAGCATCAGCAAGTGATGTAAATGTTACAGATTCAAACCATATGAATTCAATAGATGATTCCATAAGTGTTGATAATTATGCACTTTCTGCAACTAATGAAGTGGTTGTTGATTCTGTAGACTCAAATAATTTATCTAACCCAGATAAAGAATTCTCAGCAGACACTGTCTTGACAAATGACAGACCAATTGAACAAAGTGTCTCTTCTGAGAATTTAACTAAGTATTACAAAGGAAGCGAAAGCCATAAAGCTACATTTTATGATAACGAAGGAAATCCATTAGCTAATACTCAAATTAGCTTTACAATAAAATGCAGCTCATTTACAAAAACATACAATAAGTTAACTGACGCAAATGGTGTTGCTTCTATAGGTATTGGCCTTAATCCGGGAACTTATCAAATTATTTCAAGCAACCCGATTACAGGATATGATTTAACCACTACATGTGCAGTTTTATCAACAATTGACGCTACTGACATTACCAAAGTTGCAGCAGATGCTAGAAAATTCTATGCTACTTTCTTAAAAGCTGACGGTAGTGCATTAGCCAATACAGACGTAAAATTCAAAGTAAACGGAAAAACATACACTGCTAAAACCAATGCAAATGGTGTAGCTGGTCTTAGCGTAAGTTTCTTAAAAGCTGGAAATTACAAAATTATTTCATACAATATTGACGGATTAACTAAAACCAACAATATTAAAGTAATTTCTTCAACAACATCCCAGCTCATTACAAATAATTACACTTTCAGTGATACTGAAAAGAAAATTATTAAAGTAACCTTACTTAATGGGTTAGGATATGCACCAAATGCAGGAAAAACTATTAAATTAACAATTAATGGTGTAACATACTCTGCTAAAACTGACAGTAACGGAGTAGCATCATTTACATTACCAGACACACTTGCTGCAGGAAAATACACTGCAAAATACACTTTTGCTGGAAACAGTTACTATTCCCCATCAAGTGCTACAGATACTGTAATTATCAAAGAAGGTAATTCTGAATTAACAGTTACAAGCCCCACTAAATTCGTTAAAGGTGCAGGAGAATCTTTAAAAGTTACTTTAACTTCTGAAGGCGTTCCTTTAGCAGGTAAAAATGTTATATTCAAACTTGGTACAAAAGAATACACCAGAGTTACTGACAGCAACGGAGTAGCATCCTTACCAATCGGATTAAACATTGGGAAATACACATTCTACTTCCAATTCGCAGGTGAAGGAGATATATCCCCTTGTTCTGCATCAGTACAAATTGAAGTTGTAGCGGTACCTATGAGGGATTCAGAAATCACTGTTACAAGTCCAACTACATTCAAAAAAGGTGCAGGAGAATCTTTAAAAGTTACTTTAACTTCTGAAGGCGTTCCTTTAGCAGGTAAAAATGTTATATTCAAACTTGGTACAAAAGAATATGTTAGAGTTACTGACAGCAACGGAGTAGCATCCTTACCAATCGGATTAAACATTGGAAAATATACTTTCTACTTTAGCTTTGCAGGAGAAGGAAACATTGCACCTTGTTCTACATCAGTACAAATTGAAGTTATAGATAAAGCTTCTTCAGTATCTATTGAAGAAATTTTAACTGCAGCAGAAGAATTAAAAGCATTAATTGATGCAAAACAACCAATTCCAGATACTATCAAAGTTGGCGGATTTAGTTACTCTAATGCTCAATTCTTATACATGATGAGTGAAGCTGTAAGAAATATTAATGCTGGAAAAACTTCACAGGATGTTATCCCAATAGCTGTTAAAGCTCCTGAAAATCCAAGAAGTGATTACAGACAAGGTGTTCTCAGTACTACCGATTATGTGGATATTGCAAACAGACTCAGCAATTTCATGGTTAACTATAAACAAGCTCCAAACTATGCTAGTACAAAAATAGGAGATATGGGACATAATGCATTAGTTGAATTATTCGCATCTATCTTATCTGATTACAAAGCAACCGGAGAATTACCTAACCCGATTATTGTTGGAAAGAACATCACATCCCAGTTAACTGTATCAAGTGGAACTACTTTCATTAAAGAAGGAGGTCAACCATTTAAAGTTACTTTAACTGGTGAAGGACTTCCATTAGCTGGAAAAGAAGTAATATTCAAAATCGGTTCTTCAACATACAATAAAATAACCGACAGTAACGGTGTTGCAACCTTAGCAATCGAATTAAAATATGTTGGAGAATACAATGTAACCTTTGAATACGCAGGAGAAATCGGTATTTACCCATGTTCCGGATCAGTTATTATTAAAGTTGTTGATACTCCATCAACTGCTGTATCTATCTCAGATATTTTAACTGCAGCAGAAAAATTAAAAGAAATCATTGATGCACAACAACAAATTCCTAAAACAATTACTGTTGGAGACAAAACATTTACAAACGCACAGTTCTTGTACTTAATGACTGAAGCTGTAAAATATATCTATGCTGGTGAAACTACAAAAGATATTGAGCCTATAACTGTTAAAGCTCCTTCAAACCCAAGTAGTTCATACAACTATGGTACTATTGAAACTGAAGAATACATTGATATTGCAAACAGACTCAGCAATTATATGGTTAACAACAAACAGGCTCCAAACTATGTTAAATCTGATTTAGGAAACCTCGAACACGGTATTTCATTGGAGTTATTTGCATGTATTTTATCTGATTACAAAGCTAAAGGTGTTTTACCATCTACAATAATCATGGACGATGAAATCTATCCGGCTTCTGATACTCCGGCTAGTGAATTATCCATTAAAAACATTATTTTAGGTGCTAACAAGATAAAAGCATACTATGCAACTTACCACAAGTTACCAAATACTGTTACTGTAGCTGGATCTACATTTAAATTAGTTGATTTCATTTACTTAATGACTCATGCAATCGGTCAAATCGAAAGCGGTAACTTCAGTGACATTAGTGTCATTACCAATATTACCGAACCTGCAAATAAGACTGCAGGAGATTACTTCGATTCAGTATCATTATCTAAAACAAACTACTTGAAATTAGCAGCTAATATTGAAAAATGTATTTTAGACTACAACAAAGCTCCAGGATATGCTTCATCCACAATCGGTAAAATCTGTTACCTTGAATATGTTGATGCACTTGCACGTATCTTAGCATATTACGGAAACAATAACGCTTTACCGTCTGCAGTAGTTATTGATTATCCTGACCCTACTGTTGTACCTAGCCCAGCAGGTAAAGGTTTAAATCAGAAAAACACTGAAACTGACTTGACCAAATATCTCATACCAACTATGAACTGTCAAGTTGACAATGCAAAAATCAAAACTATTGTAGCTAAAGTTACTGCAGGTTTAACTTCTGTAAAAGACCAGGCAACAGCAATCTACAACTATGTAAGAGATTATATTGATTATGCATTTTATTATAATACTAAACATGGTGCTGTTGGTACTTTAGAAGTAGGATCTGGAAACTGTGTTGATCAGGCACACTTGTTAGTTGCAATGCTTAGAACAGCAGATATCCCTGCAAGATACGTTCACGGAACATGTACCTTCTCAAGTGGTTCTACTTACGGTCACGTATGGGTTCAAGTATTAGTTGGAGATATCTGGTATGTTATCGACCCAACAAGTTCAAGAAATTCATTTGGAAAAATTGCAAATTGGAATACAAACACATTTACTTTACACACAATCACAAATGAGATTACATTCTAATTTCATTTTTTCTTTTTTTCTTTTTTTGAGGATGTGACACGAAGTCACAATTTTTTCTAATTTTAATTGTTTTATTTTTCTTTAATTTTATATACTATGAAGTACAATCGTTTATTATAGATATTAATATTTATGGTTGTTTTAT